>CALDHH010000105.1 GCA_937941575.1 uncultured Alphaproteobacteria bacterium
AATGGAGCGGGTGACGAGGATCGAACTCGCACAACCAGCTTGGAAGGCTGGGGCTCTACCATTGAGCTACACCCGCGTGCATTATTTTTCCAATATATAGATAAATTTAATATTTTCAAGATTTCTTTTTGATAATCTTCCTTTTTTATTATTAGCATAAACTCGCTTTACAGATTGCACTTGCCCTATGTAAAAACTTATGCTATAAGCTTATGATATTATTAACCATTAAAGAGATAATAATGACAAGTTTAAAGAAGAGTAAATTACAGAATTTAGTAAAAAAATACCCAACATATGACAGCTTAATCGATGCTGTCTTTAAGCCGTTAATTGGTATTGAAAAAGACCCACAGCATAGCAGTAGCTATATATTAGATAATTCTGATTCTTTTGTAAAAAAATATCAAAACTATAAACAAGCATTTAAAGTACTAGAAGAGCTAACTGGGTATAAAATTGGTAATAAAAATACTGTTAATAGCGAAGCTATGATTAAGACTCTACTTCACAACACCAAAAGATTTTATGGCTGTGAAATATTCGACTTTGCCAATGGTGGGAATACTGGACAACATCCATTTTTTGCATCTATCTTATCTCTTTATGCTTCTTTGGATGCAGGGTTATTAAAAGGCCCTGTTAGGGAAGTGAATGAGAAATTATTTTTGACTGAAACAGAAATGAAAATGATCAATATTCATGATAATGGTGAATATCAAGAATTTGGTAGTGTTGCAACTGATGCAAAAGGTTTAGGGAAAGATTTAGGGGAAATTGAGAGAGAAGCTTTTGAGCAACTAAATATAGCCGCTCTATCCTACTTACAAGAAGCTGGTAATGATATCGAAGCTGCTCATATATTCTATGAGAATGTAGTAACTGGACAATTACGCTTAATGCATGCTCAAGAAGAATTAAGAGAACAAAGAATATCGACGGAAGATTTCTTAGAGTTATTTGAAGATGAAATTGCAAATTTAAACACAAGCCAGTTATCAGATAAGAATCAAGAAATAATTGATGAGAGAATTTGCTTATTTGAAGCTGTAGAAGATATAGGTTATTCTAGATTCTATGGCTTGCAGAATACTAAATCTATTGCCGCTATGGCTAAGATCACAGAAAAACTAGAGGGATCGACCCATCTTGCAAATTATATTCAAAAAGAAGTTAATATAGATCAGTCAGTTATTAAACCTAGTTTCAAGATAGATGACAGCCTACATAATAGCCAATTTAAGTATTTAGAAGGTTTCTTAGGAACCGCCTATAAAATAATTGAAGATACTAGTATCACAGAAGTAGAGAAAGATTTCTTAATTAAAAAAGCCGATCAAATAGCAATCAAAATCTATAGCATAAAAATGCATGATATTATTTATGGCCCAGCCATTACAGATATATCTACTGATATTTCAAAAGAAGATAAACATTATAAATCTGGCGGTAATAGAGAAAGCTTAATGCGCAAGAACTTTAATATCATTAAAGCCTATGCCCTAAAAAATTACCCAGAAGATAAAACAACTTTTATCCCGGAAGTTAGAAAACAATCAGATTTAATCTATCTATATAAAAAAGCATTAGAAGTTGGGTATAAACCAAAACAAGGCGAAATATTGGCTCTAATGACCAAGCTCCCAAAAGAGTTACAATTTACCAAAGCTGATAAACAAAGATATAATGCAGAAATACAGCAAGAATTCCCAGAAGTATTTAAAAATGGGCTAAGGCGTAATATGTGGCTAGAAGATAAGAAACTTCGGAACACAATCTAGTAATAAAAAAAGCCTTTCTAAATCAATTAGAAAGGCTTTTTTCTTGAACTATTAATAGATCAATGAGCTAACGGTACAGATATTTCTGTAGCCATAGCAGCATTTGCTTTCGGTATTGGCTTTGCGAAGAAGTCAAAGAACATGTAGAACACAATTGTTGCAACAACCAAGGTTGAGAACATAACTGGCGTTCCTTTTTTAATCCACATCCCCGGTGTAATTGCTAAGCTTGGATCACGCTCTCTTTTTGCAAGTCTTTCAGTTAAGGTTACGATAAATACATTGGCAGTTGAACCAAGATGTGATCCGTTACCACCGAGTCCAACCCCCATTGATAAACACCACCATAATGGTGCAACGGCTATGCCTTGTGCTTCCAGACCTAAAATAATTGGAATCATTGCCGCCGTGAATGGGATATTATCTATTAATGCTGACATTATTGCTGCTGCCCACATTAATATAATACAAGCCATCAACATATCTGCTTGGACAAGTGGTAAGATTGATTGCCCGACATATTGCAAGAATTGACTATGTTCAACACCACCAACGATGGCAAATAAAGCCACGAAAAATAACAATAATGATAGCTCTGCTTCAGCCAAATATTTATCAGGAGAACCATGTTTAGTTACCAGTAATAAAGCACTTAACCCAAGTACAGATACTACCCATGCATCCCAATGTAACGCGCCATGCATTACAAATAATACAACCATAATCCCAAGAACTAACAAAGATGAGAACCACATTTTCTTATCTTTAATCATGCCTTCGCCTTCGAATTCGACTTTATTCGGAGTAACTGAAAGCTCTTTTTTAAATAATAGTTTCAAACATACAAGCGTTGTAACCCAAGCTGCGGCAACGATACCACCCATGGTCATAAAGAATGTATTAAAATCAATTCCAGCCGCAGAACCAATCATCAAATTTGGTGGATCACCAACTAGGGTTGCAACACCACCTGTATTTGATAATAAGGCTGCTGCCAATAAATACGGTATTGGGCGAACACCCAAAGCCTGACAGATAAGAACAATTAAAGGGCCAAAAATAATAACTGTTGTAACATTATCAAGTAATAATGATAAACCTGTAACTGCTGTACCTAGTAATACCAATAAGAGGAATAGCCTTCCCTTACTTACCTTGGCAACCCAATATGCAATTGCTTGGAAACCACCAGTGGGTATCATGATTGCAATAATTGTCATCATCGCACCTAATAATAATACCACATTCCAATCGATTGCTTTCAAAGCACCATCTGGGCTATAAAACCCCATGAATTGACCAACAAGAACCATAACAGCAGCCCCAGCCATTGCGACTTTAGTTCTGTGAATTTTATGAATTTCTTCGGTAAATATACCAATGAAAGTTAAAATTAATATGATACCTGATGCGATCATATCATTGTTTAATTCCAGCATACCTGTTGCTGCTTCTACTGCACCTGTTGACATTGTGCTATCCTTTTCTATTCCTGTATTTTTATTCTTTTAAAATTTAATCTAAATTTTCCATCATATCAGTTAACTCAATAACTGCCTCTTGTGATGTTATTATCCCAACTAGTTTCTTACTACCGTCTTCAACTACTGGTAATGGGCTACCAAATTTAGAAAGCAAGTTTACACATTCTCTAAATTCTGTATTTGTGCTTACAAAAGCTGGCTTTTTATTCATGAATTCATTAACTGGAATATCCAACTCTTTTTTTAACCTGTTTGGCATCATCGATGCATCGCCTAGTCCTGCAAGGCTAATACCCATATCATGTTTATGAGTAATGTCATCTCCCAGATTGGCAGATACTGGTAAAATGCTATTTATCAAATTAAATAAACTATACATTCCAACTAGTTCGCCATCATCGTTAACAACAGGGACAGAGCGAATTTCATGTTTATTAAATAATTTTAAAACTTCTGATACTTTTTGATTTTCCGTTACTGTGATCGGATTCTCTATCATTAGATCTCTACAAGACATATTTTATACCTTCTCTAAAATTTCTTAAATTATGTTTAAGAAAAGACTTAGATCAAATTTTATAATAAATCAATATTTAATCTTAAAGCTCTTGATAACAACAACAATCAGTTAAATGGTCATTTACCAGACCTACTGCTTGCATATAAGCATAGATTATTGTCGAACCAACGAAGCTCATGCCTCTCTTCTTTAAATCTTTAGATAGTCTATCACTTATTTCTGTAGTAACCGGCACATCTTCAAAGCTTTGCCAGCTATTCTTAATCTGTTTATTATCAACAAAGCCCCAAAGATATTTATTAAAGCTACCAAATTCACTTTGAATATCCAAAAAGGCGATTGCATTTTTTCTCGCCGAGTATATTTTTAACTTATTTCTTATGATCTCTGAATTCTCTCTTAGCTCTTCGAGTCTATCATCATTCATATTTGCAACTTTATTTACATCAAAATTATAAAAAGCTGCTCTATAGCCTTCTCGCTTTTTTAATACTGTCTCCCAGCTTAAACCAGCTTGAGCACCTTCTAATATTAACATCTCAAATAAATGCTGATCATCATAACTTGGGATGCCCCATTCATTATCATGATAATTCGCATAAATTTCTTGATTCGGTTTATTGCCAAAACATCTCTTTTTATTATCCATTATCCTTAACCTTTTTTACCTGAGAAGTTCTCCATAAAATGAATAAATTACTGGAGATAATAATAAACACACCAATTATCACGTTAACTGTCGGTAGATCATTCCAAACTAAATAGCCAATAATGGTTGCCCAGATTATTGATGTATATGGTATTGGACTTAACAACGATGCTTCTGCATATCTAAATGCTTGCGTCTTCCAAATCAAACTGATTCCACCCGTGATCCCACAAGCAATTAAATAATAAAATGTCTGCATATCTGGAAGTTTACCAAGCCATAGCACATAAGGCGCTGTCATTATTAAGCCGATTATTAAAAAATAGAATACGGTAGTTGTTGCTCGCTCAGTCTTACCCAGACTTCTTAACATCATGCTAATTACTGCACCACCAATGAATGCGGCAGTTAGGGCAACTAAAACCCCTTTTATATTCCAATCATCACCGCTTGGATATGCGGCAATCACTGCACCGATAAAGCCCAATACAACTGCTGACCACCTTAAGACCCCTACTTTTTCTTTTAAAACAGTTGCTGATAATATTGTGGTTAATATTCCCGATATAAACATTATCGCCACAACATCAGCCATTGGCATTAAAGAATAAGACCAGAATACCATTATTAAGCCAATAGTCCCTGCACTTCCTCTTAAAAGCTGTCCCTTTAATCTTTTAGTTTTTAATACTTCAAAATCTCTTTTATAGGCAACCATTGCTAATAATAATATCAAAGCAAATAGGTTTCTCCAGAAGGCAATCTCAATTGGACCATGGCTATCGCTTACTAATTTAGCAAACATATTCATGATCACAATCAAGAAAACTGCCCCTATCATTATGGTTATACCCTTGATTGGACTATCATTCATTATAGTTTTTCCTTAAAAATATTTAACTATTTCAATATAGTAAGATTAAGAAGTTGACAATAGTATAAAAATAAAGGATAGTCTAAATAATCTTGCATAACAGCAAGGTTAAATTACGTCATTGCCCATTTGAGGATATGACTTCTAGAAGATTTATAAGACCATTTTAACGAATTATCCTATAATACTCTAAAGTCCAAATAATACTTCAAGCACGGACTTTTACGAAATTAAAACAAAATCTCAACATATGTTGTGTTGGGAAATATTATAAAGACTAAGGAATATAGTAATGAGTACAGGTACAGTTAAATGGTTTAACGCAACTAAAGGTTACGGTTTTATCGCTCCAGATGATGGTGGTAAAGACGTGTTCGTTCACATCACAGCATTAGAAAACGCAGGCATCCGTCAGTTAAATGATGGTCAAAAAGTTAGCTTTGATCTTGAAAGTGGTCAGAACAACAAAGAATCTGCAACTAATCTTAAATTAGCAGATTAATCTGTTAGTTAACTAATTTAGTTAGAAGAACCCCTTAATGCAAAACGCTTAAGGGGTTTTTTTTATGCTTATTTTACAAATTAGCTAGATAACTTTTATAAAACTACCCTTAACCATGATCCCTTGATCATCATTGATCCCTATTAATTCTTTATCATCTGATATTATTTCAGGCATAATTTCTTTAATTCCTTCTACAAAATCATTATGATCAAGATGGGGCATTATTCTAAAATCTACTAAATTTAGACCTTTGGTATCAGATAGATTAGCTTTACTAGGCTCATCTAAGCTTGCAACATAAGAAATATCATCGCTCATAACTATTGACCCTGCACTAGCTCCCATATACCAGCCATCATTATCAAAATGTTTTGCCAAGATTGCTTTTAAATTACATCTTTTTAAATGTTCTAATAAAACATATGTATTGCCACCTGTTACATAAATTATATCTTTGCCTTTGATTGCTGCCGTTAAGCCATATTCATCTGATTTTGCAATATCGAACTCTACAAATGATTTTACATTATTCTTTATAATCTCAATTTCTGGCCATAGCCATTCATGATTATCTTCGGCATATGCAGCGGTTGGAATACAAAGAACATTCATATTCTTTAAATTTTCACCAAATACTTGATTAATTTTTGGATAGAATTGTTCTACGCAAGATAACAGCAATAGTTTTTTCATTTAATATCCTTTATGATAAATTACAAAGGAATTATAATCCAATAATAAGGAAAAGCAAAATGTTACTTGATACACCAATATGCGATTTTGGCTGGCAAGCTCCAAGTTTTGAGCTAAAAGATTTCGATGGTAAAGATTATAAATTAGAAGATAGCTTAAAAGAAAATGGATTACTAATCGCGTTCATCTGCAATCATTGCCCCTATGTTCAAGCAATTATTGATAGATTAGTCAGTGATGCTAAAGAATTGCAAGCTAATGGCGTTAATATCTTGGCAGTAATGTCCAATGATTACAAATCATACCCAGCCGATAATCCAGATGCCATGCGTATATTTGCCAAGGAACACGATTTTACCTTCCCCTATCTAATCGATGAAGATCAAATTATTGCTAAATCTTATGATGCTGTCTGCACTCCTGATTTCTTTGGTTTTAATTCCAATGGAGAATTACAATATAGAGGTAGATTAGATGATGGCAAAATGAACTCAAACACAAGAACAGATGCAGAATTATTAAATGCTATGTTATCCATTGCCAAAACAGGCAAAGGTCCAGACAACCAGATCCCAAGCATGGGTTGCTCGATTAAATGGGCTTAACTTTCAAAGGAATCTAAAATGGATCATCAAATTGCAAAAGATGTATTCTTAGAAATACAAAAAAGACCATTCTATAAAGAGCTAAATAACTGGTTCCAAGCAATAGCTGATAATTAAAGGAAGATAAGAAGATGAGTGATTTACCAAATTGTACGAAATGTAATTCAGAATATACTTACGAAGCCCAAAGCATGTATTCCTGTCCCGAATGTGGGCATGAATGGTCTATGGAGGATTTAGAAGATAGCGATAAAAAATCAATCAAAGATGCCAATGGGCATGAATTAAACGATGGCGACACAATTACCGTTATTAAGGAC
>CALDHH010000106.1 GCA_937941575.1 uncultured Alphaproteobacteria bacterium
TGCCACGGTTTCCGCCGCCATTGCCGTCTCTTGATTGTGGTTTATCGCCCCAAGAATTGTTACCACGGTTTCCACCGCCATTGCCGTCTCTTGATTTAGGTTTGTCACCCCAAGAGTTGTTGCCACGGTTTCCGCCGCCATTGCCGTCTCTTGATTGTGGTTTATCACCCCAAGATTTGTTGCGATCTCCGCCGCCATTACCGTCTCTTGATTTTGGTTTGTCGCCCCAAGATTTGTTACGATCTCCGCCGCCATTACCATCTCTTGATTGTGATTTACCGCCCCAAGAGCTGTTATCATTATTTGGTTTGCCACCACGACCACGTCCAGCACCTGCACCACCGCCAGCTCCGCCGCGACCACGACCTCTGCCACCTTTATTAGGTTTTGGAGAGCTTTTTTGTTGCATATCAGGGTTCATTAGGCATTCAATTGCATGCCATTTACGGTTATCTTTTGGTGTTACTAAACATAGTGCTTCACCTTCAGCGCCGGCTCTACCTGTTCTACCAATTCTGTGGATATAATCTTCTGGAACTTGTGGTAAATCATAATTGATTACATGTTCAACATGTGGAATATCTAATCCACGTGCGATAACATCGGTTGCTACTAATACTGTGTAACGTTTTTCACGGAAGTCTTTGATTGCTCTATCACGTTGTCTTTGGCGTAAATCACCATGGATTGCTTGAGTATCTAATCCTTCTGATTTTAGTCTTTTAGACATTTTTTCTGCACCATGTTTTGTCTTAACAAATACGATGATAGATCCAGATCTTGTTTGTAATTGATTTACCAATTCGTCATATTTTTCATTTTCAGATAATTTGATTACTTGTTGGTCAATTGTTTTAATTGGGTTGAATGTTGAACCTACCGCAATACGTTCTGGATTGTTCAAATATTTTTTTGATAAACGCATGATGTTATCAGGCAAAGTTGCAGAGAACATTAATGTTTGACGTTGAGATGGGATGAATTTTAAGATTTCATCTAATTGGATGCTGAAACCCATATCTAACATTCTATCTGTTTCATCTAATACTAAGAAATCTGTATTATCTAAGTTCAAGCTACGGCGTTTTAGGTGATCGGTTACACGACCAGGTGTTCCAACGATCAATCTTGGATTACGTTTTAGCTGTTGAAATTGTTTTTGCATTGGCTCACCACCAATGATGAAAGCAGTATTGATTTGGCTTTTATGGCCAAGCATATCTTTCATTGCTTCCATTACCTGTTTACCAAGCTCACGTGTTGGAGTTAGAACAAGTGCAGAACCATGTTCTGTGTTTAATAGATGTTCGATCAATGGGATTGCGAATGCACCAGTTTTACCAGTACCAGTTTGGGCAGAACCCATGATATCACGGCCAGATAATGCAAGTGGAATTGCTTGTGCTTGAATTGGAGTTGGTTCTTTAAATCCCATATGTTCAAGAGATTTTAAAACGGTGTTACTTAAGCCTAAGCTTTCAAATGTAGTCATTATATTTCCTTTCAAAGAAACAGTTAATTTCTATAAAGGCTTTGACATTAATATGATCGGAGTAGGGTATAAATAAACATATTCAAAAGTAATGATGCAATAACATCAGTTACTTTTTCAAATAGTAATTCAATCTGTCTACGCCATACATGATTAATGTAAGCTATTATAAGGGGCATTTATTTTGCAATATGCTTTTTAACCCTAATAAGTCCGATAGATTACTATTCGAAATAACTGTTTTTTGTGGATATATAACCCAGGCAAAAGATATTCTTACTATGAATCTCTATTCTACCTAAATAAAGTAGAATCTCAAACTTTGAACAGAACCTAGTCTCTTTGTTAACCTATGTCAAGATTTTAATTGCATTAATTTAAGATAAGTTCTTAATTAGCTGTTCTGAATAGTTTTTTTTCTTTTTTACAGTAGTTTAGTTCGATTAATTCACAATTATCAAATCTTTGGATCTCGGCAAAATGATCCATTATTAGAAACTTAAGGACTCCACCATGAGTAGATATTCCAATATTTTGGTAATCATCATTATTAAGCTTGTCTTCTAGATAATTATTAACTCTATTCATTAATTGAGCAGGGCTCTCTCCATTTGGTATAAAATTATGATTTTCTTTGACTATGCTTAGATCATGCATTTTTCTATTAATTGCGTCATATTGAGTTGCTTCTTTTATTAATAAACCCTCTGCATCGCCAGAATCTATTTCCCTTAACGCATCAGTATATTGGATAGGGGCTTTTACAAATCTATTGGCAATCTCGGCAGTTTTCATGGCTCTGTCTAAATCACTACATAATATTATATCAAGGTCATATTGCTTTAACTTATGAGCTAATTTTTCTGCTTGAGCAAGCCCAGTATTATTCAATGGAACATCTGTACTTCCTTGCACTCTATGTTCTTTATTCCAATCGGTTTGACCATGCCTAAATAGATATAGTTTTTTCATTTAACAAGCTCCTTTTACTCTGATTTAGGATAATAAAAAAAGGAGTGGAAAACCACCCCTTTTTTTTATTTATACTTAGATCAATTTAGTTTAAGACTGTTTTACGTTCTTCAAAAATTCATCTACAGCATTTTGTAATTCACTTGATTTAGCAGATAGATCTTCACTTGCTTGCACAACAGTGTTGGATGCTTCACCAGCTTCAGCAGTTGCTTGTGCAACCTGAGAAATATTGGTGCTAACTTCCATTGTTCCAGCAGATGCTTCTTGGATGTTATGTGATATTTCATTAGTAGCTGCGCTCTGTTCTTGTACAGCAACCATAACCGAAGATGAAATTTGATCCATTTCTTCAATAGTCTCACTAATTTCTGATATCGCATTGGCAGCACCGCCAGTTGCTTCCTGGATTTCTTTTATTTGCTGGCTAATTTCTTCGGTGGCTTTACTTGTTTGTGAAGCAAGGTTTTTAACCTCACTTGCCACAACTGCGAAACCTTTACCTGCTTCTCCTGCTCTAGCTGCCTCAATCGTTGCATTTAATGCAAGTAGATTTGTTTGCTCAGCAATATCAGTAATCATATTAACAACTTCACCAATTTTCTGTGCAGATTCAACTAAGCTTGTTACTTGCTCATTTGTATGCGCAGTTTTTTCCTTAGCACTAGATGCAATATTGGTTGATCTTGTTACTTGCTCGTTCATTTCTTGGATCGATGCAGTTAGCTCTTCCGTTGCACTTGCAACAGTTTGAACATTTGATGATGCTTCTTCTGATGCAGCTGCAACATTAGATGCTTGCTCACTGGTCGTATCAGATGTCTTCGACATTGATCTTGCGGTCTCGCCCATTCCTGCTGCGGATCTTGATACTGCTTTAACAATTGAGCCAATTTTATCTTCAAAATCATTAGCAAGATCGTTCATTTCAGTACGTTTTTCATCAGCAACTTTTATTTCATTAGCCTCTCGCTCAGCCTTTAAGATCTCAGCTTCGATTGCATTTTCTTTAAATATCTGAACCGCTGATGCCATATCACCGATTTCATCATTTCTAGTTGCTCCTGGTACTTCAATATCTTTATTACCATTGGCAATTTCTTTCATTACTATAGCCATGTCTTTAATCGGGTTTGATATTCTTCTGGCAATGAATATAGCAATCAAGGCAATTAATATTAATACTGCTAATACTGTAATGATGGCAATTTTCTTCATATCATTAATTGGCGCCATTACTTCGGCTTTATCAATTTCTGCTAATATTACCCATTTAACACCATGGAAGTTGATATGACCATAGGCTGATAATACTTCTATGCCTCTATAATCTTTAATGAAGTGGGTTCCTTTTTCACCAGTTAAAGCTTTAGCAATAGCGCTATCATTTACTTCTGTTTTAAGAATTGTTGATTCTTCTGAAAATCTTGAATCACTTCTCATTAATTTATCTGTACCAACGATATAAGTTTCACCAGTTTCTCCCATTCCAGCAGATACCTGCATAACGGAATTAATACGTGCAATAGGCATTTGGAAAACTAGAACACCTGCAAGGCTACCATCATCATTTAATAATGCTTGTGAAAGGAAACTAGCAGCAGCTCCATGGCTTGGTGCATATGGTTTGAAGTCAAAGAAATGTTGTTCTTCGTCTTTTGAGTCTCGAGCTTTTCTAAATGCGTTTCCTAAATCACTATCTTTCCATTCGCCTTCATTTAAGTTTGTTGCGTAGTCAAGTTCTTTAAAAACTGAATAAACTAGATCTCCATTAGTATCAAATAGGAATATATCATAGTAATCACGTTGCTTTAAGAAATGTCTAAACCAAGG
>CALDHH010000107.1 GCA_937941575.1 uncultured Alphaproteobacteria bacterium
CTTAGTTTTTTTCTGTTCGATTAAATTATCGCCATTGATGATGTCGATATTTCTTGGTTTCATTCGCTCTGGGATTTCACGGTATAGCTCGATACTTAACATGCCGTTTTTAATTGATGCCGAGGTTATTTTTATATAATCGGCGATTTGGAAGCGGCGCTCGAATGATCTAGAGGCGATACCTTTATGTAAGTATTCAATCTCGTCTTCTTCGTTACTATCGGCAGAATTGCCACGCACTATAAGGCTATTATCTTGCACAGTTATCTCGAGATCTTCTTCGGCAAATCCAGCAACTGCGATTGAGATTCTATATTCATTATCTTCCAATTTAATAATATTATATGGCGGATATGATTGCGAGTTTTCTCTGGCAAGTGAATTTTCAAGTAATTCAGTCATGCGGTCAAAACCAACCGCAGATCGTAATAGGGGGGTTAAATCAAAATGTGTTGTCATCTTTATATCCTCTTTTTATTTGAGCAATAATTACAAAGGCCATTTTATAAAACTAACCTTCAACAATGTGAATAATTAAATACTCCCTAAATAGGCAAGCTTTAATCATCCATATTATTTATATAGTTTTTAAAAGATATTTGTCAATATTTTTAGAAAATGTTTGACATAGAGGGCTCTTGAAGTTATTATAGCAAATAATTAAACTAAGGTAGGGAATAATGAATAATTTAAAAAGAATCTTCGCCAAATCTTTGATAGAGCCAAGTTTTGCAAATACGATAATATTATCAGCGGCTATTAGCTCAAGTGTGCTTATATATGGTTCTAATAATGAAGGCTATAAATTTGATAATTATTCTACCCCTGAAACTATAACAGAGGTTCAGGAGCTTAATTCTGATTTACGAGCTATTGAGACAAGCTTTATTACAGCCAAAGAAGAATTAAAACTAGCCGAACAGACAGAGAAAACTAGTAACCATCCTGTATCAGTAATCTATGCTGATTATAACCAAGATATACTTAATTTAAATCAAGATATAAGAAGATTTGAATATGATCTTTTATCTAGTGGAGTATCAGAACAAGCGATTTATGATATTGTTAGCACTTATAACGGTATAGAATTATCTAATTTATTTCCAATAATCAATGTCGATGATATTGATCAAGTTAATGATTCCATTAAAAAAATAGAAAATAAAGCAATACTTCATCAATCGGAAGAGAACCGAGAAGCATACGTGAATGATGTTAAGAGAAAATCAGAACCAATAAGTGTTAGAGATTATATGTCATTATTGGCTCTTTTATATGGATTTACGGCAGCTCTTTCTATTGGGGCAAGAGTAAGTATAAGTGCTGCTTTAGAAGACAATCAAAAACTAAACAAATGGGCTAATCTTGATAAAAAAGAGAGTAAGTTTTTAAAAAATCTATTAGAAAAAAGAAAACCAGATAATAAAAAACTATCTGCAGCTGCAAAAGGTAAAAATAGATTATCTTAAAATTCTAGAGTTAATTTATGTTTAAAAAGGAATTACAGGGAAAATGAAAGATCAATTTAACAATTTAAAATACCATACAGCTAATATAGTTCATAACCATACTATTCCGACTGCTCTTGTCCTAGCAACTGCAATTGGAGTGGGTGGTGCTTCTTTGGTTTATAGTGAGCATGAATATGATAGTTTTTCTAATAAAGATACAGTTATGGAAGTTCAAGATTTAAATAATCAAATCACAGAATTAAATACAAAATATATCGAAGCAAATCAACCTGATGTTACAAATGAGGTAAGAGAAGATTTAACCAAAGATATTGAACATGGCTTAACTTTATTAGAATATGACTTACTCTCTAGCCCAATATCAGAAAGAGCAGCAGAAAAAATTGCTATGAGCTTTAATGGCAAAGAAATATCAGATGATTATAGTTTAACTGATTTTGATCTTTTTAAAGGCTTGAATGACTTAAAAAAAGACATTAATGCCGATGATTATTCAGATGGATTTGCAAGTAAAATTAGCTACGTTAATGATATAAAGGCTGGGACTTCTGATTATATAGATTTTGAAACTGAGCCATTAGGAATGTCACTTATAATGACGGTGTTAGGGGTTGCTTTTGGAATTGTTCCCTTTGTAGCTATGGCTATTTTCATTCCAGAAATGAGCAGACCAAAAATACTTGATGAAAAGCCAGCTAGAAGAAGAAAAAAGAAACTATCGGCTGCGGCCAAAGATAATAATCGCTTAGCTTAGGCTACTTTAAGATAATGAAAAAGCCTCTAAAAAAATTAGAGGCTTTTTTTGTATCATAATTAAATAATTATAATAATATTATTCTTCTTTTCCTTCGTCGCCTAGGCCAAATGCACCAAAACGGTTATTAAATTTAGATAACTGACCACGTTCTACAACACGTGCAGTACCACCTGTCCATGCAGGGTGGTTTAATGGATCGATATCCAATTTCATAACATCACCTGGCTTGCCATAGGTGCTACGAGTTGTAAATTCTGTACCATCAGTCATAACAACTGTTATTTCGTGGTAATCTGGGTGTGTATCAGCTTTCATAACTATTATCCTTAAAACTTAATAAATTAACTTGTTGGTCTTTTTAACTAATTTAGAAAAATTATGCAAGCATAAAATTAAAAAACTAGGATTTTATTTGTATCTATTCATTTATAAAGCTGTTTATAGGCTTTTTTTCCCATTAAATGACAGAGTATATCTCTATACTGCATAAATCAGCTTGGTTTTATTATAAAATCGCTATATATATTAGATACATTTAACTTACGCTATATATCAGAAGAAATTAATGAAAACAGATAATAAAATATTAGGAAAGCCAATCAAGTTATTATGGCCGTTTTTAAAACCTCATAAATTACGTTATATATCTGCGATATTAGCCATGGTGATCTCTGCCTCAGCCGTAATCATTATGGGATTTGGCTTACAAAATTTGGTTGATATGGGCTTTGCCAAAGGTGATGAAGCTTTTTTAGATAAAGCCTTGATATTTATGTTCCTTGTTGTCTTCATTCTATCATTGGCAAGTTATACCAGAGTCTATTTGGTTGCTTGGTTGGGTGAGAGGATTGTGGCAGACCTACGTTCTAAGATATATTCTCACCTAGTTAATTTAGATACTGAGTTTTTTGAAAAAAATAAAACTGGTGAAATTATCTCGAGATTAACAACTGATACCACAGTATTGCAAATGATCATTAGAAACTCTATCCCAACGGCGATTAGAAATAGCATTATGCTTAGCGGTGGCTTAATAATGTTGTTTATTTCAAGCCCAAAAATGACGGGAATGGTTTTACTAATCGTACCTTTCTTAATTATTCCTTTAACTGTGCTTGGTAAACAAGTACGAGTTAAATCCAAAAACGCCCAAGAAAAAGTAGGGGATTTGGGAAGCTATGTCGATGAAAGCTTGCACGCAATTCAAACTGTGCAATCATTCGCAAGAGAAGAAAAGACTATATCTGAATTCAGTAATAGCTCCGAGAACGCTTTTATTAGTGCCCTAACTTATACTAAATCAAGAGCGATATTAACTTCATTAGTAATATTTATGGTGTTTAGTGCGATTGGTGTTGTTCTATGGGTCGGTGGTCAAGATGTATTTGAAGGTAACATGTCTGGGGGTGAATTATCAGCATTTATATTTTACTCAATCCTTGTCGCAGGTTCAGTTAGTTCATTAAGTGAGGTAGTAGGTGCATTACAAAGAGCTGCTGGGTCGACAGATAGGTTGCTAGAGCTATTAGAGGCCAATAGTAATTTAATTAAATCTGACAAACCAATTAAAATAACTGGTAAGTTAAAAGGGTTTATATCATTCAAAGACGTTTCTTTTGCCTATCCAATGCGCTCAGAACAAGATGCTTTAAGCAATATTAATCTAGAAGTTAAATCAGGTGAGACGATTGCAATCATTGGTGAGAGTGGTGCGGGTAAGACTACTATATTCCAAATTCTACTAAGATTCTATAATGTGAAATCAGGTAAAATTAAGCTAGATAATATTGATATATCTGATATCGATCCGCAAGAGATAAGGCAACATATCGGCGTTGTATCTCAAGATCCAACTATATTCTCAACCTCAATTACAGATAATATAAGATACGGTAATGAAGATGCAAGTTTTGAAGATGTTAAAAAAGCTGCTAAAGCCGCTCAGATAGAAGAATTTATTGTAGGTTTAGAAGATGGATATGATAGCTTACTTGGTGAGAGAGGCTGTAGATTATCTGGTGGACAGAAACAAAGAATTGCAATTGCCAGAGTATTATTAAAAAATCCTGAGATATTACTACTTGATGAAGCAACATCGGCTTTAGATGCAGGTAATGAGGATAAACTACATCAAGCTTTACAAGAGGTAACCAAAAACAGAACGACAATAATAATTGCGCATAGATTATCAACAATCCAAAATGCTGATAGAATTATCGTAATGCAAGATGGTAGAATTGTTGATGAAGGTAATCATAAATCATTAATTAAAAAAGATGGTGTGTATAAAGATTTGGCTGAATTACAGCTTAATAAAGCTGCTTAAATTTACTAGTATTTAATAAATATACTTCATACTTAACTTTAATTTAAATTAAGGTTTAAACTCTATGAATATCAAAAATAAAGGCTTTACACTGGTCGAATTGGCAATAGTCATGACAATTATTGGCTTATTAATCGGTGGCATATTAAAAGGTCAGCAATTAATAAAAAACGCTCAAATAACCTCAATGATATCTCAAGTTAAATCTTATGATACGGCTGTTACTATTTTTAGGGATAAATATGGAACTATGCCAGGTGATATGCCGACAGCTAGTTTTAAGCTGCCTAATTGTAATTTAGCAAATCTATGTGAGAATGGAGACAGTGATTCAATAATAGGGGTTCCAAATGAGCAAATGTGGAGGGATATAGATGCATCAATAGCATCAGAAAATACTCAGTTCTGGAAGCATTTAGTGCTGTCAGATCTTATATCAGGTGTTAATCCATCCGCAGCCACAGGTGAATGGGGAGGGTCGCATCCAACATCTAAGCTACAGGGTGGTTTTTTTATAAGATTTGCTTCTGCATCAAACTTGGCCTTCTATCGTGGATCAGCCCATTACTTAACTCTGAGAAATAATATATCAGGTGCAACTAGCATTGGTAACTCGGCGCCTTTATCACCAGCTGAAAGCGCTATTATTGATAGAAAGATGGATGATGGATTGCCATTTACTGGTTATGTTAGAGCAGTAAGCGGTGGTTTAACAAGAGGTTGTAACTGGGATGTTGGTGGCAGGCAGAATTGGTATGATGAGACTATCACTTCCAAAAGATGTGAACTTTATTTTATGATTAAATAAGTAAGTAAGTTAATTAATTAGTAAATAAATACGGTCATTACCATTCTTAATATCATCTGTGCCAAATGCTTGGACATCAATATTATTTGGCTTAACGCCACTATCCATTAAATATGAACGAACTGATAATGCACGGGCAAGAGAAATCTTTTTGCCATCTTCAGCAGCTTTATTATGGTTTGATGCATATGATGTTACTTTAATCATTTTGCTAGTATCAGATTTTAACTTTTGAATGGCTTTTGTAAGTATCGACCTATTCTCTGCCGATAATTCAGAAGAAGAATTTGTAAAGCTTAATATAAAATCAGGTTGATTACTTGAAATGCTGGCATTCTGTATTTTAGCTATTTTATTTTCTGGAATAAATTTTTCTTTTACTGGAGTAACAGGTAAAGCAGGCATATATGAGTTATCATCATATATCGGTTTTAGAGCTTTTTCTGTTTTCTGCTTTGGAAGAATAGGGGTTGCTAATACTTTTGGTGCAGGTGCTTCTGCTGTCATTGCTAATTTTTTCTGGCTAATTACTTGCTTTTTATTGCCATCAATTACGTAAGGTTGATTTATAATCACTGCTTTCTCTACTTTAGGAGTGATCTTCATATTTGGTGGAGGCGATAGGGCTCTTTTATTATCAGATAAGATAGTTGGTTTAATATCTTTTACTTTGACTTCTGCGACTTCTTTTTTCCTATTACCAGGAATAATGCCAGATATAGAAGATATTGTCTTGCCAAAGCCTAATTTAATTCTATCAGTTAGTTTCGGCTTGTTGCTTATTATTTTTGTAACAGGAGCAATTGCTTTTATTGCTTGTTTTGGCGTTTTCTTAACAACTGGTGCAATATCATCAATAGGCTCCATCATGCTGATTGTTCGATCAATATTTGATATTCTAGCCTTTATTATTGCAGGTTCAATTACCTTAGGTAGAGATTTTAATTGAGTGGCAACAACAGGTCTTTTCTTTGCTACAATTGTTTTTTTTATTTTAGGCATTAATTTAGGCGTATTAATTTCAATTGATGGTTTTTTAGGGGCTATTTCTTTTTTTACAACTGTCTTAGGTAAGCTATTGATAGCACCAAAATTAATTTCAACTGGGCTTGATGCAAAAGCAATGCTTCCTAGTGAAATTAATCCAACAAAATTTATAAAAACTACTCTCTTAATCATAATCTTACTTACCATTCAATATATCTTTTACTTGCTCTCTTAATACTGCACTTGATGCAAGCATAGTTTTCCCGTAGATAGGGTTTTTACCACCATCAATTTCACTTACAAATCCACCAGCTTCTTTTACAATAATTGAACCGGCAGCCACATCCCAAGGTTTTAAGCCTTCTTCCCAATAAGCATCAAACTTACCAGCTGCAACATATGCCATATCTAATGAAGCGGCACCCATACGTCTTGTACCAACCGTAGTTGATGACATTGTAGTTAATTGTTTAAGAAATCTTTCTCTTGGGACTGATTTAACTCCAAGCCCTGGTGTTCCCATTGCAATTAAGCTATCTCTAATATCTGTTCTTCCTGATACGCGTATTCTTTTATTGTTTAAAAATGCACCAATACCTTTCTCTGCCCAGAAAATTTCATCTAAGACTGGGTTCATAACCAAACCTGCAATGATTTCGCCTCGTTCCTCCAAAGCAATTGAAATTGCCCATTGTGGAATTCCGTGTAGGAAGTTAGTTGTGCCGTCTAATGGGTCTACTATCCAACAATAATCTGGGTTAGTGCCTTCTATTTTACCAGATTCTTCTAATAATAAAGAATATTCAGGCTTTGCGTATGTAAGGTCACTTTTGATAATCTCTTCTGAGCGAAGGTCGGCTGCGGATACGAAATCACCCGGGCCTTTTCTTGAAACTTGTAAATGTTGAACCTCTCCAAAATCTCTTCTTAATGACTTCATTGCTTTATCAGCAGCCTTCATCATTACGTTCATATGTGGAGATCGAGCTATACCCATTTTATTATTATCCTTGTGTTAATGTTTTTGTTATTATTAATCTTAACTTTAATCTTTTGCGCGTTCAACATATGAAGAATCCGCAGTTCTTACAACTATTCTTGTCCCGGCACTTATATGCGGTGGTACCAATACTCTGACATTGTTTTCTAAAACAGCAGGTTTATATGATGATGAAGCTGTCTGACCTTTTGTAACTGGGTCAGCTTCAATAATTTCCATGGTTACTTGATCGGGTAGGTTTACACCCATCGGGTTGTTTTCATGCATTTGGACAAGACAGATCATTCCATCTTGTAGAAAAACTGCAGGATCACCAATCATATCTTTATTAACGGTTATTTGTTCATATGATTCATTATTCATGAATGTAAAATCATCACCATCTTTGAATAAGAACTGGTGTTCAACTTCGTCTACTCTGGCTCTTTCAACAGTTTCTTGAGTTCTATATCTGATATTCATCTTTGTTCCAGATTGGATTTCTCTCATTTCTACTTGGACAACAGATGCGCCCTTACCAGGTTGTAATATATCGCTTTTTAAGACAGACCATAATTTGTCATTATGTTCTATAATATTACCAGAGCGGATTGTGATTGCGTTTACTTTCATTATTTAACCTTTTTTAAATAGATTGATATGGGAATTTACTTTTTATTTGTCAATTTGTCGAGAAATAATTGCATTTCCTAAGTTTTTTAATGCTTCTTTTAAATCTGAATTTTTTAAATCCTTTGTAATTGATTGTACTTTACTAATAGTATTATCAGAAATATCTAGATTATTAACTTTATAAGTAACTCTGTTTTTCTGTATTTCTTGGTTATTGTGAATTATTTTTAATTCATGAATTCCTTGATAACCCAGATAATTATTTATTTTATCAATAATAAGTTGGGATTTATACTGAATTTCTGTAGATAATGAGCTTTTAACTCCAATATGCATTGTAATTAACTGGCTATCTTTATTTTTACGGAAGGATAGTTTAATGGGATTAGTAATATTTGATAACTCTTTTCCAACTATATTCGTCCAATTAGATATGATATTACCAAGTAAAATATTTTTATTACCAATGGCTTTCTTGGTAATCTTCTTGGTATTTTTTGATATTGGTTTAAAGCTGCTCATTATTGCAACATACACTATAGAAACGTCCAAGTAAAATCAGTTTTTATATAGTAATTTTTTAATTTAACTTAACTTAAGCTTATCTGAAAAACTATTATGAATTGAATAAAATTATAAAAAATTAAATTATAGATGCTATAATAAAGTTAATAAGGGTTTTTTTATGGCTTTTATGTCGATTAATTATTTAAAAACAAGGGGTTAAATTGCTATTATGAAGTATAATCTTAATATCTTATTTATATCTATGATTCTTTTTATGTTTGGTTTTTCTAAAATAACTTTATCAGAATCCGGAAATGGCTACGCAAATCCAAGCTTTAAGAATCTTTCTAAGACCATCACGATGCTTTCAGGAGTTAATATATTAGATAATGCAGTAATAGATGATTATGCCAGAATAATTTATTGTGATTTATATAAGCAAGAATTCCTTGATGATTTCTCTTGGGCAAAAGTAAGAAGAGCAATTAGAGAAGATGTCCAAAATGCAAATAATAGCTTCCACAGATATTATCAGGTTGTTGGAGAGGTTAATTTAGAAAGATATAATTTTGAAGAAGGGTATTTTCCTTTAACTAAAGAGAGTCTGCTCGATAAAGTTGGCTCAATGTATATATATGAACAAGTTTACAGTGTCCCTAGCTGTGGGTATATGGGTCATTTAAAAAGTTACGCTTATTTCTACTCAGTGAATATAGACAAGCCAATGACGGTAAAAAGCATCTATTTATCTAGAGATAAATCAGTTCAGTTAGTTGATTATTTAGAAGAAAAAAATAATTTAGATAGGACTATTTATATAAGATTTAGGATTAAGTTAGATAAAGTTATAGATGTAAGTGGTGGAGAAGCCATAAGAAAGAAGGCTTTATTGTCAGGTTCAGTGGAAGCAGTAGATTTTTTTGCTGATCAAGAGCTAACAATGCATATAGGTAGCCATGATGGCGTTGCTAAAAAAATTAACAGACGTAAAAGAAAATAATACGTCTTTTAAATAAAGGTAATTATAAAGAAAACCTAAGAGGAAATTTATATCCTCTTAGGTTTTTAAGTTTTTCA
>CALDHH010000108.1 GCA_937941575.1 uncultured Alphaproteobacteria bacterium
CTAACAGTTTTTTATTAAGATCATTACAAATAATTACTTGTTTGTTTTGGATAGCTTAATCTTAGCCAAACCCACAATCAAAACCTCTTCAACAACCTCTTAAGATATTCTCTCTCAATTTCTGGTCTATCGTAATCATTAGATCTATCACGAAGTTCTTTTAATATTTCTTGGATACGTTTTTTATTTGGTTTGCCAGGGATTTTGACATCGGAATTTTCATCAGGTTTGCCGTTTTGATCTCGGCCTAATGGGTCTTTACCGCCTTTGCCACCAGATGGCATACCAGCACCGCCCATGCCAAAACTTAAGATTGCGTTTTTCATCTGTTCGGCGGCTTGGTTTAATTGTTTTTCCATTTCATCTTGCATATCGCCTAGTATTTTTCTTTGATGTTCTGCTGATTTTGCTGGATTATTGTTGAATAGTTCATTTTGTGATGAAGCCATTTCACGCTCTGCCTTGCCTAATTTCTCAGGAATTTCTTTACCAGTTTGGGCAATGTCTAACATTAATTCACCAAGTTCTTTTTTTAAGCTCTGCTGTTCTTGGGATAGCTTAGTTGCTTGGGACTTATCAGAGTTTTTATCAAGTTTGTTCGTTTTATCAAGTAGTTGCTGTTGCTTTTTAATTATTTCATCTAGCTTTTCTAACTTCTCCATTTGCTCTTGGAATTCTTTATTTTGCTGATCTGAATTAGCAAGCTTCATATTATCAGCAATATTTTCCATTTGGTCCAACATCTTTTCTAAATCTTCTTTAGACGTGGCATTGGCAAGGTTTTTCATCTGTTCCATTAAATCATTCATATCAATTTTATTATTAAGCTTCTCTGCAATATTTGGCGGTATCTTAGCCATTGATCCTTCTTGCATCCGAGAACTTAATTCTTGCATTAGCTCTTGCATATATTGTTGCATAGCTTGTTGTAACTCAGCCGCCAGCCTTTGGGCTTCCTCATCACTTAATTTATCATTTTTTAGGGCATCACGCATATTTTTGATTGCTTGTTTTAATGCCCGTTTAGACATGTGGAGATTGCCATCTTCAATTCGCAAAGCCAGATCCCATAGTAATTCAATTACTTCGAATTGTTTATTATCTTTATTACCAATGATTAGTCTTTTTCCTGCGATACCTAGGCCTAAGAACACAATTTTATCTTCTCTATATCTACCTGGATAGCTTGCAATATTTAAGATATTTTTTGATATTATTCTAAATTCTGCCTCTTTATTGGCCAAAATTAGTTCTTTTCTATTTTTGATAATTGCTTGAGCTACAGGATGTTTAAATATTTTTTCTGGTAGGGTTATGCTGTATTTTTTGGTGATTGCAATCTGTTCCAAATCATCTTTGGCAGTTAATTGGATGATGATTGGGAAGCCTGACCAGATACTAGAAGTTAGGTCAAGTTCTTCTATATCTTCAATATCAGATACTGATTTGCTTAGATCTAATATCTCAAGGTTAATGTCCTTATTATTAATGAATTTTGCTTTTGCCGATGCTTCTAGCTCTAGATTAGCAGAGATAGATTTAACTCCAAAATCATCACGGGCAGTATAATCGATTTTAATTAAGTTATCCTCGGTAATTTCAGGAGCGTTATTTAAGTAGATTATTGGCTGCATATCTTTGGAAGTTTTAATATTCCAAGTACCAAGAGTCCTAAAACCTAATTTAACTACGATTTCTTTTTCATTTTGCAGGTCATGTTCTAAAGAATAATTACTATTATCAACTTTGCTAAATTTATATTGAGTGCCGTCAAGCTTAGTAATGGGTTCCTTATCATCGCTTTTAACTCGAATAGTAAGCTTAGATCCTTTTGGGATTTCTAAAATCTTATTTTCTAAATCTAATTTTCTTAGGAAAATAGGAGCTTTCTTGGTGTATTCAGGTGGGACGATCCAGATATCAAATTTAGTATTATCATTATCAATACCAAATATGTTGGGTGTTACAGATGCATTTAATCTTTGCATGGCATTATCACCAGATATTATAAAGCTTAAAATTACAAATATTAAGACAACCAGCCTTAAGCCATATTTATCTTGCGATGTAATATTTAGCTTGGGAGAACCAGCATGTAGATTCTTCATTTTAGAGCTTAGATTAGTTTTATGTTTCTGCCATAGACTTAATTTTAATTGATCGGGATTGGCAAGTTTGTCGTCTAAGCTATTCAAAGGTCTATGTTTTAATTTATTTGATATCTCTATCTTACGTTCAACATCATGCGAATTAGGCAATTTAATCTTTTTAAAAGATTGATGGATTAGATAGATAAAACTTGATGCAAATAATAATAGATAAATTATATGACCAAAATCGCCGAATAAATTATATAGACCAAGAAATGCAAACCCAATAAATAATGCCAAAACAACGAAAGGCCAAATAAGATTATTCACCAGTCTTTCTAATATAATAGAAAAATAGGTAATGAATTTAATAAGCTTTAATTTATAATTATTAAATCCAGTCAGGAGTTTTCTCCCATTTTAAAAGATCTTCAACCGTTTGTCTTTCACGGATAACTGCAAATTTATTACCCTTTACCATGATTTCTGGGATTAATGGTCTAGTATTATAATTGGATGACATTACCGCGCCATATGCACCACTGACCATTATAGCCATTAATTCATTTGGTAATATTTCAGCCATTTTCTGGCCTTTGATAAATACATCGCCGCTTTCACAAATTGGCCCCACAATATCATAATTGGTATCGGCTTTATCGCTAGTTTCTTTAACTGGGATAATTGGGTGATACGCATCATATAATGATGGACGCATAAGGTCATTCATCGCTGCATCTAATATCATAAAATTACGAGCAATTCCTTTTTTTATATACATTACAGATGAAATTAAAGCCCCTGAATTAGCCGAGATTGAACGACCAGGTTCAATGATTATCTTACAATTTAAATGACTTACTTCTTCTTTTACAATATTGGCGTATTCTAGCAAACATGGTTGAATTTCATCTTCATAAGTAACGCCAATACCGCCACCAAGGTCAATATTCTTAATTGCAAAGCCATTATTATTTAGCATTTTTACAAATTTTGCTAATCTCTTATATGCTTCGCGCATTGGTGATAGGTCAGTTATCTGTGAGCCAATATGAACAGTAATACCAGTTAGGTTTATATTTGG
>CALDHH010000109.1 GCA_937941575.1 uncultured Alphaproteobacteria bacterium
CATGAAATTGCTTTCATCTAAATTTACAACAAAACATGCAATTTCTGTCGCTGGCTATATGCAAGCAATAGAAACCACACCACCAGAAAAAATTAGCCAGTTAAATAATTTTAATATTCCAAACATAAAAAATAATGGTAAAAACTTTACCTTTATTCATTCTGATAATGATCCTTGGGGATGTGGTATTAAACAAGGTGAATATATGAGAGAAAACCTTGGTGGAATATTGATCATCAAAACAGGCGAAGGACATTTTGGCTCCGATAGCTTTAACCAACCATATAAAGAATTCCCCATGCTACTTGCTCATTGTTTATTAGGTTAATAAATCAACCATCAAAATTCTTCTCCAAATCTTGCCAGCATTTATAGTAATCTTGTTGGAGTTTATCTGAATTCATTGCTTGTTTAGTAGGAGCAATTATATATTTACTTTCAAACATAAATGCCATTGTATCTGGATATTTTATTGGTTTTAACTCTTCTGATTTGGCTTTATCAAAGGTTTTTCTATCTGGACCATGGGCAGACATGCAGTTATGAATGCTGCAACCACCCGCTTGGAAACCACCACCTGCTTTACCGTCATAAATACCTTTTATTAAACCCATAAATTCGCTCATGATATTGCGATGATAATATGGAGGGCGGAAAGTTTTATCTGCGACTGACCATCTTGGTGGGAAGATTACAAAATCAACATTCGCAGTCCCAATATCAGCCGATGGTGAAGTTAGAACCGTAAATATTGATGGATCACAATGATCAAATGTTACCGAATTTATCGCCATAAAATTTGATAGATCATATTTATATGGAGCATAATTACCATGCCACGCAACCACATCAAGTGGGCTATGCCCAAGTTTGGCACTCCATAGATTACCATTGAATTTATTGACTAATTCGAACTCCCCTATTTTGTCTTCGAATGCCGCAACTGGGGTTAAGAAATCACGTGGATTGGCAAGACCATTGGCACCGATTGGACCTAAATCTGGTAAGATAAATGGAGAACCATAATTTTCACAAATATATCCCCTAGCCTCATCGGAATGCAATATCACTTGGAATTTAACTCCCCTTGGAATAACTGCAATTTCATTTACCCGTAGGGATATTTTACCCATTTCCGTTTTAATTAATAATTCACCAAGCTCTGGCACAATTAGCATCTCACCATCTGAATTATAAAAATAACGATCATCCATTGATTTATTGGCGGTATATAAATGTATTCCTAAACCATTCCAAGAACCAGTATCCCCACCACCTGCAATCGTATATAAGCCATCAATGAAATCTGTTTCTCTGTTCGGAATATCAATTGGCGACCATCTTAACTGATTTGGAGTTACATCATCTTCGTTAAATGGGGATGATTTTAGATTATTATTATCTATTCTTGTAAAAGGCAGATGCAATACAGATGGTCTTATTTTATACAACCAAGTTCTTTTATTCTGATCTCTAGGCTTGGTAAAGGCAGTACCGCTTAATTGTTCTGCGTATAGACCTTTAGATACTTCTTGCGGATTATTCTGACCGATTGGTAAAGTATCTTTAATTGCCTCGGTTGCAAATTCATTACCGAAACCACTCATATAATTATCTTGCATAATATAATCTCCCCAAAATATAAAGATTAAGCATACATAGATATTGCATAAAAAAAAAGCCCAGATATAAAAACTGGGCTTTAATTTAAATTTGTTAGCTTAATATTATCTATTTTTTTTAGCAACTACAGCATTATGTGTTTTTGGTTGTAGATCTGTTTGGTTTGGATCAACAGTATTACGAGTAGAACGATCATTAAATTCTTGATTTAATCTCTCAGATAATTTTTTTAGATTATCATCATCTAAAGAATGTATAATTCCTTCTGCACTTCTCATATAGCCTTTTTGAAAATCATCTTCAAGGAATCTATTATCTTTCAATTCTACTTTTAATTCAGCTTCTGTAAGCCTGTGTCCCTGTTTATATAATTTCTTACGTTGTATAGCAGTTGGGATATTTGCAACAGCAGGCACAATAGATAAAGCAGTTGCTGCCAAACCAAGGGCTAATGATCCAATCACAGCACCTGCAGTAAATGCAGGCAAAGCAACTGGAACTGTTAAAACACCAACTGCAATCGCTGTACCAACTTTACCGATTAACAATGAAGAACCCACAGCAGTAAAGGCTGCATTAGCTACCATCCACCAAGCAGTTACAGCAGAGGCAAATGCACCAACACCAGAGAGAATACTATAACGAGATTTACCCTTCATTGCATCATATGCAACGGCAGAACCATTTCTTAACATGATACCAATTGGCATTGCAGTGGCTGAAGAATGTTTCTTTACTAATTTATAAGAAAAGTCATTTACTTTTTTAGCTGTTTTTTCAAAAAGCTTTTTTGGGGCAGTAATAAAGATTTTATTCAGACCTTTACCTAAACCAGCCAAAGTAATTGGAATTACTATCTCTTTTGCTTTGTTAATATCTTCTTGGCTAATTTCTTTTTTGTTCTCTTGCACCATTGGTTTCTCCATAAAGTAGAATATAAAAATCAACATCACCCCAAAAATGTCAAGCTAAGTATGTCTATATAATTAGTTAAACATATGAAGTCAATGATTTATGATAAATTTTTATATAATTCTATGTTCAAGAAAGCAATTGATTAACTAGATTTTAGGTTTCTTGCCAATAACTCTACTTACTATTGGGCCTGTAACATCTTCTAAACCTGCAAATTTACTATTAAACTTATTGCCATGCACTTCTTTTAAGTCTTGTAGTTTAATTTCTTCTTTTACTATTTTATCTGCTATTGCAGTTGTTAAGCTTTGATCTTCTAAATTTATTAAATTATCTGCAATTTCAAGCATTCTCATACCATCATCATCAATAGATAACATTTCATTAAAAAATCTATTTGCTTTTTCGCTGTCGATCTTAACCATTTGATTATCTGATAAAGATTTTTGTTCAGAAGATTGCTCTTCGATTTTTCTTCTTGAATCTTGTATTTGATCAGACATTACATCAGCAATTATGTTTTCAAGCCTCTGATCAGCACGTTTAGAAGCAATAACTGTTTTAAATGAATCTGCTAAACTTCCCAATTCAGACAAAAGCTCTTTTGCCTTTGC
>CALDHH010000110.1 GCA_937941575.1 uncultured Alphaproteobacteria bacterium
GTATATGAAACAGATGAAGGAACTTACTTAATTGTTGGTAAGAAACTTTCTGCTTCTGCTGAAAAACTAGTTGCTGATAAAGTTGGTGACGATGAATATGTAATCGAAGTAACAAAAGGTATGATTGATCAATTAAAATAATAATATCAACTATATCAATTTTTAGAAGGGCTCTTAAATTTAAAATTAAGAGCTCTTTTTATTTATTTTAAAAAACGCATAGATCAAAGATAATCCAATTACCAAAGAGATAATGAAGTTATATCCAGCCATCGATATTCCAAACATTTCCCATGGAATTTCAGTACATTTAGCTGTTGGGGCATTTAAGATTGCAGCTCTGAGTTCTTCTATACTAGCATTTGCATCTGGAATATTTGAAGAACAACCATCGGTTCCCTTCCACCATTTCTGTTCAACACCAGCATGGAAACCCGCTATATACGCACCAATAAGTAATGTAAATGCAGATAATAAGATAAATATTCTATGCCTAAAGATTATAAATAAGGATGCTAATAATATCAAAATTACATATGGTATTCTTTGATATTTACACAAGACGCAAGGTGCTAAGTTAAAGAAATACTGAGCTATTAGAGCGGAACATAAGCTTGTTATAGACAATATTAAAAGTAATATACCAATGTTTTTTAATCCAAAACTTATAATTTTTTTCATTTTTCAATCCTAAAATAAGAACTTAATTGATGCAAAACCTGCGACTAGAATTACGAAGAATAATATACTCAGTAAACCAAAATATTTATCAATTATTTTCTTTATAGGCTCACCGAACTTCCATAGTAAAGCAGCAAGTAAAAAGAATCTAGGTATTCTTCCGATAATGGAGGTAATTACAAACATAGCAAGGTCAATTTTTGCAACTCCGCTGGCAATAGTGATTATTTTATAAGGGAAGGGGGTTAAGCCTGCCCCAATGATAATTAATGCCCCATGTTCTTTAAATTTACTTTGGAATATGTCGAATTTATCATGCATATGATACATATTCAAAATAGCTTCACCAATAGTATCATAGAATAAATAGCCAATTGCATAACCTAATAACCCACCAGATACTGAACAGATAGTACAGATGATTGCATAAATCCAAGCTTTGCTACGATCTGCCAAGATCATTGGAATTAACATCACATCGGGTGGAATAGGGAATACGGAGCTCTCCAAGAAGGATACTGCTGCCAAGAACCATATTGCATGTTTATGACCTGCAAGTTCCATTACATATTCGTATAATTGCCTTAGTTTTTTCAAGTTGTATAGCCTTTATTAAATTAATTAAACGCAATTTAGCATAGATAAAGTAAAAATCCAGATTTTTTTACTTGACTATTAACCTTGATAAGATTTATAAAACTAATTAATGCCCCTGTGGTGGAATTGGTAGACGCGACGGATTCAAAATCCGTTATCTTAGGATGTGGGAGTTCAAGTCTCCCCGGGGGCACCACTTACAATATAAAAAAAGAGCCTATTTATGGGCTCTTTTTTTATTGTTAGTTTTAGAGTTATTTACACTTATGTTTCTCGCCTTTAACAATATAAGTATTACATTTCTTACATATATTAACGTCAATTGCATTTTTATCATCAATGATCTTATCTTCATCAACATTATCTTCATCAATCTCTGATGTGTTTTTTGGTTGCTTGGGCTTAAACAAGCCAAACATGAAATAGGCGATAATAAAGATGATTAGAAATTTAAATAGAAAAGACAATTTTTATAACCCAAATCTTGACCAAAAGCTTTTACTTTCAAAATAATCAATCACGTCTTCTGTGACATTATTAGAATTAATTTTAGAACTTAATAGGCTGGAAATAAAGGATTTTTTTGGTGGATCAATTTTTACAATCTCACAATCATCACCGAATTCAGATTTAATAACAGTCTCCATATTACCAATGCCATCAATCAGTCCAAGTTCCAAAGCTTTAATCCCTGTCCAAAACTCACCCGTGAATAGAGTTTTTGATTTTTCATTGATTTTATCTTTACGTCTTAATTTAACCCAGTTTTTAAAATTATCATGGATTTCATTTTGTAATGTTTTTAAACGCTTAATATCCGCTTCTTTAGCAGGAGAAAATGGGTCAAGAAAGCTTTTTGAAGTACCTGATGTATATATTCTACGCTCGACACCGTGTTTCTTAATAAAGTTCTCAAAACCAAAGCTGGCTGAGATAACTCCAATTGAGCCAATAATGGAGCTTTCACAAGCATAGATTTTATCGCCTGCGCAAGCTAACCAATAACCACCAGATGCCGCCACATCCTCAACGAAGATGTAAATTGGTAATTCATGCTTATCTGATAATTCACGCATTTTCTTGGCGATTAAATCGGATTGAACTGGCGACCCACCAGGGGAGTTAATTGTAATGGCCACAGCTTTTGCACCAAAAGTTTCAAATGCTTTTTCCAATTGCTCTTCTATATTGTTAATATTTAAATATTTCTTATTGTAACCACCATCCGCAGCTGCAATTACTCCAGATAGTTTAACTGAAACTATGCGATCTTTTGCTTTAAACAATCCACCAATTAGTGGAATATTAATTAGCTTTGATCTTATTTTACTTTTTTTATTCTTTGCCATTTTTTATAACTCTCCTGAAAGATCGATTAATTGTTTATTATATAATATATCTTTTACTTGATTTGTATAGTTTCCATTATCTTCATGTAATATAATGCCTTTTAATATTTTTAAAGGGTCTTTTTTATTTTTTCTGGCATAGATTATAATTCTATTGGCTGATTTATTAGGTTTTGGGAATAGGGGGCATATGATTATATTGCCAAATTTATTATGCATGGCTTTGATAATATCATCTAATCTATCCGCTCTATGGATCATATAAAATTCACCGGCATTTTTCAAAGATTTATATGCCGATTTTATCCAAGTATTTAAATCTGTAATATCTTCACTATTTGCAATATTTTTTGACTGAATATCTGATGCACTGTAACTAGATTTATCAACATAAGGTGGATTTGAAATTATAATATCATAATTATTTTCTTCTGCATTCTGAATATCTAAATTAGTAAATCTAACATTGTCTAAATTGTTTAACTTTATGTTCTGCTTGGCTAAATCAATTAAGCTTGATTGTATATCTATACCTGTAATGTCTAAACTGGAATCTCTATTGGCCAATATCAAAGAAATTGTGCCAACACCACAGCCCATATCCAAGATTCTGGCGTCTTTTTTAATATTAATTGCAGCTGATAGCAGAATAGGGTCAATGGCAACCCTATAGCCTTTTTCTGGCTGTAATATCGTTATACTTCCGTCTAAAATTTGATCTTTTGTGGTGCTTAGCATTAATTTTACTTTTTTCTTTTATAATATTGTTTTATAAATTGTATAGTAATTTTTTTTAAGGGGAATAGCTATAACTGTTTTAGCAAAATCAGACACAAAAAAAGATATCTCTCCATTGGAAAGATTGTCAATTATGTTATCCGAAGATATGAAAGAAGTTAATCATATTATTTTAGATAGAATGCATTCTGATGTCCCGATGATACCACAGCTTGCAAGCCATTTAATTGCTGCTGGTGGTAAAAGAATTCGTCCATTAATGACCATTGCCATTGCCAATATGTTTGGCTACGCTGGCAATAGGCATCACAAAATCTCTGCATGTGTTGAATTTATCCATACAGCAACTTTACTCCATGATGATGTAATTGATGAAAGCGAAAAAAGGCGAGGTAGGGAAACTGCTAATCGTATTTTTGGTAACGAGGCTGCTGTATTAGTAGGGGATTTTCTATTCAGCAGAGCTTTCCAATTAATGGTCGAAGATGGTAATTTAGAAGTATTAAAAACATTGTCCGATGCTTCTGCAGTTATTGCAGAAGGTGAAATAATGCAGCTAACCACTTGTAATAATTTGGATACTACAGTTGAAAAATATATGGAAGTAATTGAAGCAAAGACAGCTGCTTTATTCTCAGCCGCTTGTAAAACTGGTGCTATTATTGCCGATTGTACCGAGCAAGAAAAACAAGACATGCATGATTACGGTTTGAATTTGGGCATTTCTTTCCAAATTATGGATGATTCACTTGATTACAATGCTGATCAAGAGAAGCTAGGTAAATCAATAGGAGATGATTTCAAAGAAGGCAAAATGACTTTACCTGTAATTCTTGCATATCAAGAATCTAATCCAGAAGAAAAAGAATTTTGGCAGAGAGTAATTAAAGACTCAAAGCAAGAGAGTTCAGATTTTGAAATTGCTTTAGCAATAATTAATAAATATAATATATTAGATAAATGTCAAAATTATAGTTTAAAATATCACAATAAAGCACTGAATAATATTAATAAACATAAAAAAAATGAATTAAATGAGCTAATGTCTAGTCTAGTCTCATATGTGGTAAATAGAGAAAATTAAGAGATAATAAAATGAAGTTTATTTTAAAGCTATTTATGGTTTACCTTGTGATATTGGGTAGTTTCCTTATATATATAAACAACCAAACCCAATATACAAAAGTCCTTGGCCATTTTAGCAAGAAAGAATTACCCGAGGCAGTTATTGGCTTTAAAGATGTCTTAACAGATTTTGAAATGGTTCGGATTAAAAGTGCAACTGGTGATGCAGAATCTCAGTATAAAATGGGTAAGATCTATCATAAATCAGATTTTGTCCCAAATGATGATAAAAAATCTTTTGGCTATTATAAAAAATCTGCTGAAAAAAAATATGCTCCTGCAAAAAAAGAACTGGTAAATTCATATGCGAAAGGTATAGGGGTTGAAAAGGATAGTGAAAAAGCTTTGAGAATTGCAAATGAACTATCCGATGCGGGTAATTCAGATATTGATATCGCAATGGCAATTCATTACCGTAAAGGAGATGGTAATTTTGAAGTTGACTACGTTAAAGCCAAGGCTTGGGCAGTTAGAGCCATTAATAAAAGAAATGTTGAGGCTTATAATGTATTAGGGCTTATCTATTTTGCTCAAGCACTTAAATATAATAATGCAAATTTTTTAAAGCATAGTTTTAAAGCGATACAAATGGGTGCAAGACAAGGTAATAAGAATGCTCAATTTAGACTAGGGGTCTATTACGGTTTTGGAATTGGTACAGAAAGTCATTTATTCCATGCTAAACAATGGCTAAAAAAATCAGAACATGAGAGTGCAAATGCAGTAATATCAGAATTCATGCAACATTATAACCATGTCAGAAGTCTAAACAAAGTATTGGCGGCTCGTTATGAAGCAGATTCAAGAATGAATTTAATCAATAGAGCCAAGGATTTAGTAGGGTTAGATGAAAAAATTAAAAGGGTGGTCGTAAAAAATGAAAAAAAATAGCCTAGATAAAGTGGAAGAATTTCATAAAGTATTTGGATGCGTTTTAAATAAAAAACCAGATATTTCTGATAAAGCAGTTAATGATTTTAGAGTTGCTTTTTTACAAGAAGAATTAGATGAGCTAAAAGAAGCGCTTAACAATAATGATCTAGTTGAGGTTTTAGACGCCTTAACAGACCTGCAATATGTGCTTGATGGAACTTATTTATCATTTGGCTTACAAGATTATAAAGATGCAGCTTTCGACGAAGTTCATGCATCCAATATGAGTAAATTAGATAAAGATGGTGAGCCAATATTAAGACCAGAAGATGGTAAAGTCTTAAAAGGGCCTGATTATTTTAGACCTGATTTAAAAAAAATATTATTACATGATTAGATTAGCAAAAGAGAATGATTTAA
>CALDHH010000111.1 GCA_937941575.1 uncultured Alphaproteobacteria bacterium
AATGGTTTTCCCGTTGTAATTGATGTGCCATCGGTTGCGAAGCTAAGCCATAATAAACAAATAAAATCAGCAGTTAGAAATGTCCAAGCAGAATTCTACAAAGAGATAATAGATGTTGCCAAAGATGTGATAGATAAAGAAACTGGTCTACCCATTAAAGAAAAAATGCAAGAATTTTGGCAAGTTTGTAAGAAAAGCCGAAAGAATAGAGTTACTATCCCAGGCTGGAGAGAAAATCATTATGAAGAAAAGCTGGGTATTTCTAGAATCGCTCTCGAAACTTTATTCAGGATCACTGGATTAGAGGTTACAAAAAAATATGTTGCCAAAAAGACCGCCAATAAATATTCAAAAAAACTAAGGGCAATGCATAAGCGCTTATAAAAACTTACCAATATCTTCAATTGCTTCTTTTAATGAGATTCTTTGTACTTCCACATCATCTGGAAATGCTGTGGTTAATCTTGTTGGTAATCTGGAATCTAAGATTACAAATACGCCTTTATCTTGTTTTGACCGAATTAAGCGACCATAGGCTTGTTTTAATTTTGATCGGGTCAACATGTCATCATATGTTTTACCAAATTCTTTGCGTCTGGCCTTGTGTAATATATCGGGTCTTGGCCAAGGGGTTCTATCGAATACTATCATCCGCAGAGAATTACCAGGCACATCCATGCCATCTCGGGTCGCATCAGTTCCCAATAGGCAAGAGTTAACATCTTGCTTGAACATATCAATCAATGTTGAGATATCCATCCCATCAATATGTTGAGAATATAGGTTAATATCCATTTTCTCAATTTCAGGAGTGATGATCTCATGCACTTGTTTTAAGCGATTTATCGCCGTGAATAATCCAAGTGCTCCACCTTTTGCAGTTTCAAATAATGATTTATAAGCGGTGGATACTTGTCCAATATCATTAATATTAACATCATTAATCACGATTATTTTAGTCTGTTCTTTATAGTTAAACGGTGATTTTATAGTGAAATGAGACAGGTTTTTTTCATTGCCTAAAATATGATTAACTCCAGATCGGGTATTAATCGATTTCCAAATATTATCATCGCCATTATCGGACATGGTGGCCGATGTTACCAACATACCATGCGCATATGGTTTGATTGTTTCAATAAACGGTTTGGTTGGATCAACCCAATGTCGCTTCATTCCGTAATCAAAGTCCCGACCTGCATTCCGCTCGACAAAGAACCAATCAACAAAATCTTCTGGGGTTGCTGATTTCAGATTATCTAACATTGTTATCCATGCTGATAATTCCAGTCTTGTCCTACGTTCAATCGAATTACAAAGCGATTCAATTTTCTGCTTAGTCTCTTTATCATAGGTATCGGCATGTTTTGCCAATTTATCCCGCAAATGCTTTGCCAAATAATTCAAAGGCTCTTTTAATGCATATAATTTTAATGCCAATTTAAATGCCGTTTCACCCAGATCATCAATCATCGGCAAGGTGGCTGTTTCTAAAGAATAAACTGCGTTTGGATTGTTTTCTCTGGCATATACTTGTTGTTTAACTAGCCCTAAAAACTTCTCAGTAATTCCTTTCGCTTCACCATCATATAAACGCATCCGCCAATTATCTGCGGGTAGGGATCTTGCGTTCTCCATTACTTCATCTAATGATTTTAATGCTTCATCATCATCTTTGATTAAATCTTCTATTCGCTTCCGAAGTCCTCGGGCACGGCTGCGTTTATTCTTATCCGCACCAATTAACCATCTGCGCATTTGGGCAGTCTCTATCCCTGATAATACCGCTGAAAAAGCGCTATCGGCTGCGTCAAACAAATGATGGCCTTCATCAAAAACATATCTTGCTGGCAAAACATCACTATCGGTACTTAATGCCGATTGGATCATAACTAATGCATGATTGGCAATTACGATATCTGCTCGTTTAGAACGGCGGATGCTTTTTTCAATAAAACATTTATGATAATGATTACAACCCGCATAAATACACTCCCCCCGTCGGTCAGCCAGCCCAAATGTTCTACCCCAACCAAGTAGAGTTACCAACCAGCCCGGAAAATCTCCGCCCATTATATCGCCATCACGGCTAACCGCTGCCCAACGAAGCATCAAGCCCACGGCAATTGCGTTCTGTTCATTATTTTCTAATGATGGGCTATTAACTGCATCTTCTAAATTAAGCAAACAGAGATAATTCTCACGCCCTTTTCTAACAACGGTTTTCTGAGCCTTTACATCGGCATTTGGATATAATCTATCCATTTCATTATCAATTTGTTTTTGTAAATTCCGTGTATAGGTTGAAATCCAAACCGAGCCTTCATTCTTCTCTGCCCATGCCGTTGATGGTGCCAAATATCCCAAGGTCTTACCAACACCTGTGCCAGCTTCTCCAATTACAACATTCGGTTTTTCAGCCGAGGATATTGGGGCATAGGCTTCTAGTACTGATTTAGTATAGGCTTCTTGTTCTGGGCGGTGCTCAGATTTTTTTCGAGCCAATAGCTCTTGCAATCTTTCCTGTGCTTCATCATCAGAAATTGGTAGATGACCAGATGGTGGAGGCGGCGCTTCTTCTGACCATTCCTGCAATCTATTCCATATTTTTAATATATTGCGATCATCTGCATATGAATTTGGAACTTCTGGTTGCCCTAGATTCTTCAAAATTATCTTTGACCATAGCCAGCCATTCTTATTCCCGTACATCCCCATCATTCTAGCAATTGCGGCTGGGTCTGATTTCTGATCGCTTTGTTTTAACTCTAAAATCAAATGCTGAATAATATCAAGGGCGGTACTGCATTGATTTTCAACTTCATCAAATAAGAATATATCAAGCTTTTTGGCAATGCCTGAGATAGTCGGCAGAGTAAATTCAGCAGGTTTTACAAAAGCAAATAATTCCAAAATATCATAAGCCAAAAATGTATTGATTTTCAGCTTGGCTGCAACCATCGGCACATTACAAGTAATTGGAACTTCGGTCTCAAGATTTTTTATAATTTGTTTGGAATCAATTAAGCTGATCTCTCCATCCACACTTAACCAATAAGCTTTACCTGATTTAAATGGCACCAATATTGGTGC
>CALDHH010000112.1 GCA_937941575.1 uncultured Alphaproteobacteria bacterium
CTACCAAAAATAAACCCAGAATCTCTTGAATATAGTAAATTTACCGATAAATTAATAAGAAGAGTTAAAGGTGCAGAATCCGTCCAAATATATCAGAATGGTAAAGTCGTTAGAATAAATCTAAAACCTAAAAAATACGGATTATTTGGTTAATAGCTTTACTTAAAGAATTAAGAAAAAATATTATCCGAATATCTGTTTTCGAACCAACTACCTTTATTGTCTTTTTTATCTGCTCTATCACGATCATTTGATGTGAAGATATCGGTCATAGCGGAGTTTAGCTCGGCTAGCATTAATAGAGTATCTGGAGATACTTTATTGATATTTGAATTTAATTCTTTATTCGTGCTTGAAACACCACCTGTTGCAGGGATGCTATTTAATATTGTTGGAATATTGATTAAGCTTGCTTGGTTTAATAGATTTGTCTGGCTGATTATATTTGAAGCATCGGCGAATAGATTTTGATCAATTGATTTTGATGGTTCCAAGGAATCGCTATCAAATTTCTTATCAAAGAATGCATATACTTCACCCAAAGTTTTCTTGGAGCCGTCTTTATCGAAAAATACATTCTTATTGGCTTTGGCAGCAGAAGGGAATATATCAGCGGCATTATTGTTTGGATTAGCTTGTAGGCTGTTTAAGAATTTCGATGCCCCGTTCGCTCCCATGAAATGAGCAAAATATAACTCAGTATCACCGATATTAGATTCTGTATTCTTTTCTAAATATGATTTATTATCAGCAGTAAATTCACCTGCCATAATTGCCGATAGCTCTGCATCTTTTCTTAATTCCAATATTTTCATTTTGGTTTCAGCATCAGATACGCTTGGGCGACCATTTTTAAATGATATCTTATCCGCCAAATCACCTAAACCATGTTCTTTACCATGTTCAGCAACCATATTTAACCAAGTACTATCGATAAATTGATATAGACCTGTGGCGGAGCTAGTTGATGCTTTGATATCTGTGTCAAAATTGCTCTCTGCGGCAGCTTTTTCAAGCATATAGGAAAAATTTATCCCTGTTTTGCTACTGGCTTTTTGGATGGCAGAATACACATCTTGTGGTATATCTCGTTGATAACCATTGATTTTTATTGTCTGTGATGTGTTTATGCCATGTTGCATATTAATCTCCCTAGGGTATTAATATGCAATGAATGTGCCAGTTTTAATCAGGGGTAATTACTTACCCTCTCGCCTCCAAGCAAGAAGCAGGAATATTATTGAGAGCAGTAATAATAAAGCAATTGGTAATAGCGGAATATCTTTAACCCCAGTTACCGTATAAGAATTACTCTTTCTTAAACCAAGCCATGAATTACCTGCAAATTTCCTATTTGAAGAATTTTTATAGATTTTGAAATCTGGCTTTTCTGTATACCAAATGATGCCTGATTTTAAATGATTTGCGACATCGATCATTTTCTCTTCGGTTGTAATCACTTCGCTTAATTCTTTTGATGTTAAATCACCGATTATCTCAAAGCTTGATAAATCACCAACTTTAAATTTATAAAATCCCATATCAGTTACTGGTAATTCCAAACTATGCCAGCCATTTTCATGTATATTAAATTGCATGATCTTTTCTTTGCCATTTGGAAATATTACTTTTAAATCATCAATCTTATCTTCAATATTACGATATTCAACTTTGATTTTATTATCAGACAATATACTGCGAAGATCAGTTTCTTCCAATTCCGGTTCTTTCATTAACCAATGGGCCATGCGACGCATTAATTCAATTTGTGGGCCACCGCCATCATATCCACGTGACCATAACCAAATTTGATCACTAGTTAATTGGGCAATACGACCATCCCCTACTTTATCTAAGATTAATAAAGGCTGTTCATTAACCCCAGTCATTACTGTATAGCCACGTAGTTTTTGAACTGCGACTTGCCTGAACCATTTACCTACTTTGTCATTTACAAATAAATTGCTAGTAACTGGATGTTTTTGACCAGTCTCTGATATTCTTGGAATAAATTCTTGTTTATAGACTAAATCCTGTATTGGTTTTGCAGGTAATATTCTGCTTAATTCAGTGTGATATAATGAATTCGAAGTCGAATAATCCGAGCCATTCACAATTAATAAAGCTCCGCCATTCTCAACAAAATTGGCAATATTGTTAAAATATTTTGAATTCAAAACATTCAATCTTTTATATTGGTCTAAAATAATCAAATCAAATTCATCAATTTTATCAATAAATAATTCGCGAACAGGAAAAGCAATTAATGACATTTCTCTATTCGGAGTTAGATCGTTTTTATTCGGCGGACGCAGAATTGTAAAATGAACTAAGTCAACGGCTGGATCAGATTTTAAAATATTCCGCCATGCTCGCTCCCCCTGATAAGGCTCACCCGATACTAATAAAACTTTTAATCTATCCCGTACTGCATTTACAGCAATTGCAGTTTTATTATTTATATTGGTAAGCTCATTATCAATTGGCTCAACCGCAAATTCAAAAACATTTTTACCACCATGATTTAATTTAAAGCTTAAAGTTTCTTCTTCGTTAATTTCCATTAAATGGGTTGCGACATCTTCGCCATCTTGGATTACTTTTACTTCCACATATTCAGAGCTTTTGGCTCCGAACTCTTCGACCTTGATTGATATATCAACATTCTCGCCAACTATGCCATAATTTGGTGGATTTATTATTGATATTCTACGATCAATTTCTGTTTTATCACCAGTTAAAATTGTGTGAATCGGAGCTGATAATTCCAAGTTTTTAAAATCTTTTGGCACATCAGTTATCTGACCATCTGTAATTACAAAAACTCCAGATATTTGCGATCTAGGGATATCAGGGAAACCATTTAATATTTCTCCAAATAGTCTTGTACCATTTTTTGAAAATTCGGATAATTGTTTATTCTCACCAACACGGATAGTTTTGATTTTTTGGTTTTTGATTTTTTCTAATTCTGACTTTAAATGGGTGTACGCTTTTTCAGAATTTAAATCTCTTCCTCCCATTTTCTGGCTTGGAGATTCATCGATAATTATTATTGCCGTATCTTGGATAGCTTCTCTTTCTTCCTCAATGATTGATGGATTTAATAAAGTTAATATCAGTAATAATACTGCAAAAAACCGCCATAAAACACCACTTGCTTTTAGGTAAGCCATCAAGCCAATTACAATCACTCCCAATAAAGCTAAAATTATAATCCAAAATTCTGGTAAAATTGGAGCAAAGTTTATGAATGTATTCATCTATTTGCTCCCCAATCTTTTAATTATATGTTTCATATGAACTTGATCAGCTTTGTAATTTCCAGTCAATGCCATCATAAGCAAATTTATCCCGAACCTATATGACATTTCCCGTTGTCTTTCATTACCAGATGGCATTTCTTTGATAATTCCGTTCTCATCACTTGCCCATGCTGATGCCCAATCATTTGATCCAATAAGTACACTTGGCACGCCATCATTTACGGCTGAGTTTGGCTGTTCAATCCATAATTTCCCATTATTATACAAACCTGGAAAATCTTTTAGAAGATAAAAAGCCTTGGTTAAAACATGTTTTTTAGGGATCTCAGTTAAGGATGGTAAATTCATTCCCCTAGTTAAATATTTCAAATGCGATGCGCCAATATTATTATAATTATCTTTGCCGCCGAATTGTTGATCTCTGGTATCAAATAATATCATTCCACCATTATTTAGGTAGTTACGAATATTTTTAACCCCTGCTTCATCAAGCTCTTTTTGTTTGGTGGTAATTGCCCAATAGATGATTGGATAGAAAGATAGCTCATCAATATTCGGATCAATTGCTTTAACCCCCTTTATATCCAAAGCAGATCTTCTAATTGCGATCTGCGCCAATGTTTCCAATCCTAGTTTACTCATCTTATCAATCGATGCATCACCAGTTTTAATGTAACCAATATGCATCTGGGTTGCCAATTTAACAATATCATCTGATGCAACAGCAGAATTACTACCAAATATTAAAAACCCTATTAATAAAACACCTATGAATTTAGACGTTAAAAATCCACGCAAGAATAATGAAAGTAAAGAGTCAATTATTATTAAAAACAAAGCCAATCCTAATAAATAAGGTTTTATATCAATCTCAGAATTATCATCAAATTCCAGAATATCAACATTGCTTGGTAAATCAGGAAATTCTTTTAATGATCTTAAATTCTGCGACATATTAATTGCAAAGCTTAAATTAGAATCTCCGTATAATCCAGCTGGAGTTTTCGGGCTTATTTTCACTTTATCCATTTCCCTAAAATCAATAGGTAGAGAATCTGAAACCGTATCAGTTAAATTACCGAAACCATCCAAGATTTTATATGGCTTTAATATCTCTGCTTTTTCCAGATTGCTATTACCTGAACTGATCTCAACAATATTTTTTAATATCTCAACAAAAGCACCCGATAAACAGAAATTTGACCATGAAGTATCAGCTGTTGTATGAATTAAAACCATCCGCCCATTACCATGATTTGATGCTGTTATTAATGGCGTACCATCTTTTAACTTTGCCCAAGTTTTTTCTGATAAATCCATTGCTGGCTCTGCTAATACTTGCCTTTTTATCTCAACATCTTCTGGTATTTTAACGAATTTAAATGGCGATTGTTTGGTAAATTCAGAAATTTTAACTGGCTCTGTCCAAGTCATAGTACCAGATAATGATCTATCCGATCCACGCAACCTAACTGGTAATAATTCATCGGCTTCACTGCTTAAATTAACCCCAGCAAATCTAATTAATATCCCGCCATTCATTACCCAATTATCAAGTTCATCTCGCTCAAAACCAGTTAATTGATAACTATCTGGTAAGATTATAACAGATAGGTTTTTTGCAAATACTTCATCTATATCACCGATATATAAATCGCTAAATGGCTTTAATGCTTTGGTTAGATAGAATATATCACTTAGGTAATTCTCATTTTTAATTTTTAAATTAGCTGATAAAATTCCAACTGACTTTCTGCGCCAGCTATCATCTAATAATATTGTACTGGCTGATGATCGGTAATTTTGCAGTGATATTTTGGTAACTTGGTTCCTAATTTCTGGTAATAGTTTCAATTCAATTTCTTGGCTTCTTTTGCCTTTTTCGAAAGTAAATTTATTAAGCGATAAAGCTTCCCCATCCACCCCATATAATAATAAAGATAAGTCTCGATTGATTAATTGCGGGTAATGAGATTTGATCTTTAATTTATAATCCCCGTCATTTAATTCAGGTGGATATAATATAAATGGAGAATTTAATTTATCATCACTAACGACAGCTAAACCGCCCATTGCTTGCAATTTTTCTAATAATTTAGATGCCGAATCTTGATTATTACTATCTCTAAATCCATCACTTATCCAGATTGAATAATGGCTTTTATCATTATCCATTTTTAAAATAACATCATTCACAACCGAGTTTAGATCTTTGTCCCATGCTTGTGGCTGTAATTTCTGGATAAATAATCTGGCATCTTTTGGAATAAATTCTCCGTATAGTTTTGTAATTCCAGCATTATCATTCGGAGCCGCAGTTGGAATAATTATCACCGATCTATCATCACGCTCAATTCTATCGATTAAGGACAAGGCCTTATCTTGCCTTGCGTTCCAAGTTTGGGCAGATTTCCAACCATTATCTATTAAAATAATTATTGATCCACTTGATGCAGGGAAATTATCTTCCGCATTTATAATCGGTTTTGCTAGGCCAATAATAATCAATGCAATTATCAACATCCTAAAAATTAATAACCATAGCGGAGTATGGACTGTAGTTTCCTTATCCGGAATAATATCGCGTAAGAAATTAATACCTGGAAAATATATCTTCTTTGGGCTTGGCGGAGTTATCCGAATTAACCACCAGATAATAGGTAATAAAAATAAAGAAAGTAAAACCCAAGGGGTCACAAATGATAATGCAGCGATTGAAAACATTTAAGCACCACCATTAATATTCTTGGATAATCTTTGATAGATTTCTTGCATTGATTTTTCTAGATTCTCATCGCTCATATGCCTAATGAAACTGACCGATTTCTTTTTTGCTAACTGCTCTAATTTTTGATTATGGGCGTTTATTTTGGCTTTATATTGTTCTTTTATTGCATTCACATCTGGAATTTTTACCATTTCTTCCATCTCTAAGCCATGGAAATCTACATTGCCTAAAAATGGTAAATCAATTTCTGATCTATCTAATATCTGTATCAACATGATATTAATTTGTCTTTGTTGTAAGGATGATAGAAATTTATCTAGCTCAGAAATATCACCCAAAAAATCACCAATTAGAATTATATTTGAATTACTAGGCAAAGGTTTATTTTCAATCATTGGGAATTGATTATTAATATTATATTCCACTAGTTCAGGGATTGCGGTTTTGGTTCGGAATTTTTTACCATCCGATCCTAATAAAGATACTTGTTCACCGCCATTAATTAATAAAATTGACAAAGAAGTTAAGATTAAATCTGCGATATATAGTTTTTTATCAATTTTCTTACCAAAAGAATAATCCATTGATTTGGAAGAATCTCTCCATAAATATATGCTTTGAGAAGCTTCCCATTCTTTTTGTTTAATAAATATTTTATCTGATTTTGCTGACTTCCGCCAATCAATATCACGAATTGAATCGGAGCTATCATATTCCCTGAATTGCCAAAAACTTTCACCCTGTCCAGTTTTTTTTCGGCCATGCACACCTTGCATTACAGATATAGCAACTCGCTCCGCTGCAACCAATAAATTTGGTAGTTTAGCAGAAATCTTACCCGATGATTTTAATATTTCATTTTGCTCGATGTCTTTCATGCTGATTATTCTATATCCATTTTATTTTTATAGCCATTAATTTATATACCGTTTTCTTGATTTATGTCATTTTTTGATGTATATTTTCAAGCTATAATTATAAGGATTAAATATGCAGGATTATACTAATCAAAAATTTAATAGAGATGCCTCAATTAGGAGCATCCATACAACAGCAATATTTAAAAATACAAGACATCTATTTCAATATGAAAAAAATGAAACCTACGCCCAAGCACTCGAGACGAATACAGGACTTTGCTTGATTTCTGAATGTTTTGTAGATCTTAGAAAAAACAGAACTAAAACCAAAGATCTAACTGAACAGCTTGTTCCTGTGGCAGAGGCTATAAAAATCTTGCGTAATTGGGAAGATAATAAAATGCTTGATTGCAGATACGTTAAAGACCGCTCGCCTAAAAATCATATTGAAGAAAAAGAAGGCGAATTGAGTCAGGTAAGGCAAGAAAAGCAAAGAAAAAGATCTCTTTCTAAAAATGGTTTTGGGATTTAAATTTAATGAATGCTAGACAATTAAAATTATTACAAAACTGGGATTTAGAAAATATTGACTATTCTAAAAACTATTATTTTTTGGATAAAAAGAAATCAAATTTTTTCAACAAATATTACGTTACAATTATTAGCGTAAAGAATAAAAACTCTGGGCAATATGTATTGCTCCAGATTGAAGCTACTGAAAAAAACACTAATAAGGTCCTAAGGCTAGCCGATAGATTATTAATAGATTCAGAGCTCGGCTCTATATTTAATCATTGGCTAATTCAGAAAACTAGAGATTCTAACTTAAGAACCATCTATCCTGAAATCTCATCGCAAGTAAGTAAGTTAGCTTTAGGACAGATAAAAAAAGCAGTAGCAGATTCAATATTGGCAATTGAAACCATCCACCAAACAAAAAAAAGCTGCGAAAAGCTAGGAGCATTTACTTCCAGCCTATTTGAAGATCTAGAATTATCAACAGGCGCAACAATAGTAAAAAAAGCCGTGATAATGTATAAACACTCTGATAATAATGATAATTATCAAGTTGTTGAGATGGTAACTCATCAGAATCGAAAAACATTAGCAAAGACTGAAAATGTTAGTAAAAGCCTATCTAGTAAATCTGTACCAAAAGATGAGGCCATCGAGCTTGTCTATAATTGGGAGCAAGAGAAATTATCATCTCGTGATTTTAAATTTAAAAACCGCATCCCCGGCATGTCTCATATAAACGAAGCAAAAGAGAAGTTAAATAAAAGAAACCAGTTAAAAAGCCTATCTAATAAAGGTTTTGGAATTTAGCATGAATATAAGTGATTTAAATAAGATAGAGATAATAAGTAGCAGTAGTTTTATTGATAAATTACAACATAGTTTAACTCTGTCAGCTGTTGAAACTGCCTTTATCCGCCGCCAAGATAATGGTACATATAACCTATATTTATCAACTTTATATAGAATTACATTTGGAGATCCCCAATTCTTCACCAAAGAATTAGAAGTTGATTTAAACTTTAAAGATGCATTTGATAAATTAATCGAATGGCAGACAGAAAAAGAAACTAATGCTAATCATAAATTAACCAACTCATTGGGTAAATCTACTAATATAAAAGAGGTCCAAAAACTATTAGGTGAGCTAGAGAAAAGGCGTAAATCCGTCATTAAAAAAGGCTTTGGCATCTAAAATAAGGAAGATCAAATGACAGAAAAATTCAACCCTAGACCAGAATATTTAATTACTAGCCTATTTGCAAAACATTCTGAAACTCAGCTTAGCAGAGAAAAATATTATTATTTAAGCTTGAATAAAAATGCTGATAATGGCCTATACAATATTACAAAGCATATTTTAATCTGCCCATTATTAGGTGAACAGAAAGAAGAGAAAACAGCCTTAGAAGAAAATCTAACAATAGATGATGCTTTAAAAACTTTAATAAATTGGGAAATTGAAGTTACTGAGGATAAAGATTATTTTGAAAAAAAATCTCCACCAATAAGCTCACCTGTCAGAATAGAAGCCTTTAAAAACCAATTAAAAGATTATAATATAAAAAACACCCCTAAACCAAAGAATAAACCAGGGGTAAATAAATGATAAAATACCCAAATATATTTGTGTCTAGAGCTTTTGAAGAAAAAGCATTCAAATTGAATAGCAAAACAATCTTTCTTTTAACTGCCAATATTAATCCAGACCGGAAAACATATAAAATTTACCTTTCTGAATTAGAACAGAAAAACTTTCCAAGTGTAACAATAAAAGAAAAGTCCAACCGCCTAATCAGTGATAAAGATCATTCATTAGAAGATGCAATTTCAACAATGAAGAAATGGCAATATACAAAAATTCATAGCAGTAATTATAGACCTGCCAGAATAAATCTTGCCAATGTAACTTACGGCGATATGGAGAGACGGATTACCAAAGATGCAGCTCAAAGAGAAAAAATTAAAACCCAAGGATTTGGGGTATAGATAAAGACTGATTTATTTATCAGTCTCTTCTACATCAACTTTAATAGCTTTTTCTTCTGCATCAGCACTAGTATCAGCATCAGTTGCAATATTTTCTTCCGCTATAACGGTTTCCTCAACCACAATAGTTTCTTCAACTGTAACGCTTTCTTCAGCAACATTATCAGGATCTGCTTTAGCTTTCGCATTTTCTTCTGCTAATCTTTTTTCTTCTGCAAGCTTCTCTTTTTTAGCTAACATTTTTTCTTTATCTTTTATTGCTTTTTTCTCAGCATGTAAGATATCAGCATCAGTTACAGATCTCACCAAACAAGCCGCAAAGAAACCATCAGTATCGTCTTTTGCAACAGTTAAGTTTAGATAATCACCATCCGCAGGAATTGCTTCATTGATTTCAGATACAGGCTTTACAGTGAAATCGGGATTATTGAATAAGAAATCTTTAATCTGATTTTCATTTTCTGAATTTAGTAATGAACAAGTTGCATATACTAATCTGCCACCTGGTTTTACTAATCTTGATGCAGATTGTAATATTGATTTTTGTAACGGTAATAATTCAACTAAGCCGGGGCCCAATTGTTTAAATCTTTTATCTGGGTCACGACGCCAAGTACCAGTACCACTACAAGGTGCGTCAACCAATACACAATCAAATGATTTTGTATGTCTTTTAACCCATTTATCATGTTCTGAACTCAACGGTCTTGTTTCAATATTAAAAGCATTGGCACGACGGAATCTGTGTTTTGATCTATTTAATCTAGTTTCCAAAACATCAGTTGCGATTATGCGACCTTTATTTTCCATTGATGCTGCCATCGCTAATGTTTTACCACCTGCACCTGCACAGAAATCAACTACTTGCTCACCCGGTTTGGTATCGGCCACAAAAGCCACCATTTGTGAACCTTCATCTTGAATTTCAAAATGACCAGTTCTATATAAATCATGTTGTGATAATGGCGGTCTGCCTTTTACTCGTAGACCCAACCAAGACATTTTACATTTACGCAGATCAATTTCATCTTTTTTTAATTGACTGAAAACTGTATTTCTATCTGATAGTAATGTATTCACACGTAAATCCAATGGAGCTTGCCCCATCATTGCTTTCATTTCAGCTTCAAAACCATCACCAAGCGTATCTTTTAATTGCTTATAAGCCCATTCTGGACATTCAAGGCGAACTTCTTCGCTCATGTCTTCATGTTCTAAATCTTGTTTATTTAATAATTCAGCATATGCAGTTTCTGATCTAGTCAGTGGTTTTGGTGGATAATGATCCGTTGGCGTACCACAGAATATGCGATGAAGAGTATCAGCACCCTGCTCTTTACTCAACAGCATTTCAGCAATCACCATGTTACGACCAGTAAGCTCACGCCCTGCTCTTTGCACAACCCACCATGAGATTTTGTGATAGATACGCATCAAACGATAAAGCCTAGTATTAATAGCCTGTCTATCTTTTGAACCGATATAACGGTGATGTTTATAATAATAACTAATAACACCATCTGCTGGTCTATCTTCTTTTACTACTAAATCCATCATTTCAATGACAGTTTGTACTCTAGCTTCGCTACGCATCTTTATATATCCCTATAGTATGAAAGATGCACCATATAGTATTACATAGCTAAATCAAAGCGAAATCGATTTTTTTAACTGAGCCCTAGTATAATGACGTATCTGAATTAAAAATTAATGTCTGAAATGTCGTCTTCCTGTAAATAACATCGCAATTTCTTGCTCGTCACAGGCTTTAATTACTGATTTATCTTTGATGCTTCCACCCGGTTGAATAATATATTTAATCCCTGTTGGTTGGATTAGATCAATATTATCTGCAAATGGGAAGAAAGCATCTGAGATTAGAACTGCATTTGATAAATCTTGATAACCATTTTCATTCGCTTTACCAACCGCTTGTTCGATACTGATTAATCTATTTGGATTACCCATGCCTGCACCGATCATTTTATAAACACCATCTTCATTTATAAATAAGCCAATTGCATTACTTTTTAAATGTTTGCTCGCCATGATCGCAAAATTTGATAATTCCATTATCTCATCTTTAAATTGCTTTTTGGTAACAACTTTAAATTCAGTATCCAATCCCGCATCTTCGTCTTGCATAACAAAGCCACCTGAAATTGATCTAATCACTGGTGATGAATATTCACCATTATGTGGATTAATTTCTAATAATCTTAAATTCTTTTTAGTTGCGAATAATTCCAAGGCTTCTTTGGTAAAGCTTGGGGCTAAGATCACTTCCACAAACTTATCATCTAACCATTTGGCACATTCCAAGCTTAGCTCTTGATTAAAGCAAATAATACTACCAAAGGCACTAACCTTATCACCATCCCAAGCTTGTTTTAATGAAGTTAAAACATCATTTGAGCTTGCAATTCCACATGGGTTTAAATGTTTAATAATGCTAACCACTGCTTTATCTTTGCAAGCCAAACTAACATCACCATTTACTCGCCATGCTGCATCAGCATCAAGTAGATTATTATAAGAAAGTTCTTTACCCTGAATTGGCACAATACTCGCCAAGCCTTTATCAAACGGGTCTTTATATACCCAAGCTTTTTGATGTGGGTTTTCGCCATATCTTAATTCTTTGGCGGTTGCAGGTGAGATTACTGGAGTAATTGCACCATCTTTCAAGAATCTTTGTTCCATTCGATTAGCAATCGCACAATCATATTCGGCTGTATGTCTGAATGCTGATAGAGATAATTTCTCACGCATTGA
>CALDHH010000113.1 GCA_937941575.1 uncultured Alphaproteobacteria bacterium
TATGTAATGCGTGATAGCCAAAAAGCAATCTTCCTTGGTCATCAAGGTAAAAGAATAAAATCAATCGGTTCCGCATCTAGATTAGAATTAGAAAAACTATTTGAATGTAAAGTTCACTTAAAAATCTTCGTAAAAGTAAGAGAAAAATGGATCGATGATCCAAATAGATATACTGAATGGGGCTTGGATTTTAATTCTTAAGAGTTAAAATCAAGTGCTTTTCCATAGATATTGACAGTTGATATTTTAAATGCTATGAATTACCTGTGTTTTATTATACTATATGACTTAGGATTTACTTATGAATTTAAAAAAACTGTCTGATGCCGATTATAAAAAAATGGCAAAAGAAGTATCTGATTATCGTGCAAATGTTAAGATGACAGATAAAGAAAGACTAGCTGGCGATATTTCTGGCTATTCTGCGCTTCCTTTGATTACAATGTTTGTTTATTGGCCTGTTGGGGCTTGTCTTGGTGCCGTAATTGGAGCTGGAGCTGCTATTGTTACTGGTGGTGCTTTTCTTCCTGGTTTATTTATGGGCTTGGCTGGTGGTTCTATTGCTGGTTGGGGAGCTGGTATAGGTCAAGCTGTTATAGGCATGAAGATAGCAAAAAATGCAGATAAGAATTTTAAAAAAAGAATTGAAAAAGATGTTATAAATATTCAAAAAAGGTACTTAAAGCCATATAAGAAATTTGATTTCTCCATTGCTGCCTTATTTAATAAGTTTTCAGGAAATAAGCCTAAGCCAAATATTGATAAGATGGATAATAATTTAGATCCAAAAAACATTCAAAAAAAGCAGAAACAAAATAAACCTAAGTAATCAACTTGCTCGCTTGATATTAAAATGCTATATAAAATATCTTAAGATTAATTGGTAAAGGACCTTTTGAAAAATGGCTTGGACAGATGATAGAGTTGCAATATTAGAAAAACTATGGGGCGAAGGTAAAAGCGCTGCAGAGATTGCAAAAGAACTTGGTGAAGGCGTTACAAGAAATGCTGTAATCGGTAAAGCTCACCGTATGGGAATGTCAGGTCGTCCATCACCAATCAAAAAGAAAAAAGCGGGAGCTGCGGTTACTGAAACTGCAAAAGTAGCTGCTGTAAAGCCAGTTGCAAAAACTGTAACTGAGGCAAAATCTCCAGTTATGAATATCAAACCAATCCCAGCGAATAGCAAAAAAGTAATCAAAACTGGTGAAGGGATTAGTATCCTTGAGCTAACTGATAAGCTTTGTAAATGGCCAATTGGCGACCCAAGAGATGATGATTTTCATTTCTGTGGCGGTAAATCATTACCAGGTGTTCCATATTGTGGCCCACATGCAATGGAAGCTTACCAACCATCTTCAAAAAACAAACGTCGTAAGTAATTACTAAACTTAAAGATTTTAGTTTTTTTAAGCTTTATCTATCTTTATTTATCAACTTGATAAGCCAAGGAGCAATCTTTGCTGGATGATAGCTCGAAATATAGGCCAACTTTATTTGAGCAATGTTTTTCACCAACTGACGCTCTTAATCTACCAAGAACAGAATTACCATCATCAATCTTATCATCAACGGCTTTGGCAATATATGCTGAAACTGCGGCTGTATCGAAACCAATTGTTGGCTCTGCTTTTACTCTGGATCTTAATATTATTTGTAAACCCGCGGCAGATTCGCCTGGAATAATGCTTGATTGGACAATTTGGTAACCGCCAATATTCTTTGCCTTTGGGTGGGTTGCGCCCCATTTCGGCTGGGACGGGTCGCCTTTTTTTTCTATTAACTCATCGTTAATTATACCTGATAATAATAAATGTTTCCAGAATAGAAAGGTCTCCAAGTCAGGCATTACACCATTATCAACCTGTTGATCTTGCATCCAATTTTCGGAAAGATTACCAATTACCTGATTACCATCTCCACCAAAACAGTAATTCTCTTCGTTGCATTCTGCAAGTCTAAATTCTGCATCCCTAAAATCACCGGGTACGGCATCGTATTTTTCTTTAAATATCACTGTTGATGCAGTATATCTTTGCATTTCTTTGGTGATATTTAGTACTTGTGCGTTTTTCCTTAATTGCTGAGCATAGAATACTATGGCGATCAAACCACCCGCAAACGCAATCAATATAACAATCCAGGCCAAGGTAAAGCCTTTTTCCTCTTTAATATGGGTCAATATTTTACCTTTGCTAATGTTTAATTTGTATATACTATAAGGCATTATCTAATAAAATTGAAAGGCTATTTTCAAAATGAAAAATCATACCGTAAAAGTACATCCAGAAAAAGACAGATTAGCAAAAGAAGAGCAGCTTGCATGGAAGATGGCGAATGTCGCATCTGACTTCGTGGATGTTGATAAAGATGTAACAGATATGATCATTAACCGAGTAATTGATAACGCAGCAGTTGCCGTGGCATCATTAAATAGAAGCTCGGTTATAACAGCCAGAGCCCAAGCAATGGCCAATCCAAGAAGCCGTGAAGGTAAGGGTGCTACAATATTCGGAATGAACTTCAATGAAACCTATAGCGCAGGTTGGGCGGCATGGGCAAATGGCACGGCCGTGCGTGAGCTTGATTATCATGATACTTTCTTGGCAGCAGATTATTCGCATCCAGCCGATAATATCCCACCATTATTAGCAGTGGCTCAGCAAATGGAAGAAAACGGTGAGAGCTTAATTAGAGGGCTAGCCACAGCATATGAATTACACATTAATTTGGTAAAGGGTATTTGCTTACATGAGCATAAGATTGATCATATTGCTCATCTTTGTCCAGCCGCTGCGGCTGGTATTGGTACTATGCTTGATTTAAGCCGTGAAGAAATTTACCAATCAATTGGGCAAGCGTTACATGTAAGTTGTACGACTAGACAATCCAGAAAAGGTGAAATTTCAAGCTGGAAAGCATTTGCGCCTGCGCATGCAGGAAAGCTTGCAATTGAAGCCGTTGATCGCTGTATGCGTGGTGAGGGGGCTCCAGCACCAATATATGAAGGCGAAGATAGTGTCTTGGCTTGGATGTTGGATGGTAAAGAGGCTGAATATACTGTTCCTCTACCTGAAGAAGGAGAGAGTAAACGTGCGATAATGGATAGTTATACCAAAGAACATTCTGCGGAATATCAATCGCAAGCTTTAATCGATTTGGCTGCTAAAATGGGTGAGGGTATCGAAGATTTTGATGCTATTGATAATATCGTAATTCATACAAGCCATCATACTCATTACGTGATTGGAACGGGTGCGAATGATCCACAAAAAATGGATCCAAATGCCAGCCGTGAAACTTTGGATCACAGCATCATGTATATTTTTGCAGTGGCTCTACAAGATAGAACTTGGCATCATGTTCAATCATATGCAAGGGATCGGGCGACTAGGGAAGATACAATTAGGCTATGGAATAAAATAAGTACAGTTGAAGATAAAAAATGGACGGAGAGATATCACAGTCAAGATCCAGCAAAAAAAGCCTTTGGTGCAATGGTTGAGATTACATTTAAAGATGGCTCAAAAATGATTGATGAAATGGCAGTTGCTAATGCTCATCCATTAGGAGCAAAACCATTTGAAAGAAAAGATTATATTAGAAAATTTGATATGCTGACTTGGGATATTATTGACACTGCGGAGCGAGATAGATTTTTAAATCTTGCTGAAAACCTACCAAATCTAACTGCAGATGATCTAAGAAGGCTTACTGTTCAAGTGTCAGATGGCTATCTAGAAATCGGTAATAAAGGTATATTTTAATGTTATTTTGCAAAACAACAGCTGAACAAAAAAGATTGGATTTTAGAAATAAATTAAATTCAGGGAAGCTAATAAAATTCCCAGGGGCAATGAATCCCTTAACTGCAATGATGATTGAGAAAAAACAATTTGATGGTATTTATATCTCTGGTGCGGTTTTATCGGCTGATTTAGGTTTGCCTGATATTGGTCTAACTACTCTGGATGAAGTTACCAATCGTGGTCATCAAATCGCCAGAGTAACTAATCTGCCATCAATGATTGATGTTGATACTGGCTTTGGTGAGCCGATGAATATGGCTCGAACAATTATGAAGATTGAGAATGCTGGAATTTCTGCCTGTCATTTGGAAGATCAACAAAACCCAAAACGTTGTGGTCATTTGGATAATAAAACAATCGTCTCTACCCAAGAAATGACTTCAAAAATAAAAGCAGCTGTTGATGCTAGAATAGATGAAAACTTTATCATCATTGCCAGAACTGATGCCCGAGCATCGGAGGGTTTAGATAAAGCAATCGATAGAGCCAAAGCATATATTGATGCTGGTGCTGATATGATATTCCCAGAGGCAATGAAAGATGAAAGTGAATTTGAAGCTTTCAGAAAAGCGATT
>CALDHH010000114.1 GCA_937941575.1 uncultured Alphaproteobacteria bacterium
TCGTAAGGCTTTCTATCCATAAGCTTAGGCTCATATTTAATTATGGTTGATTTAATTTTTTCTTTTTGCTCTTTGCTAAGTTTAGCCATTATTAATTCCTTTTATTTTATATAGATTAAATATAGTTACTTTTAACATAGATGTATAAAAGTTTCAATATAGATTTAAAAATCTAGTTTTTCTTGAATTTCACTCTATTTTATGTAACAAGTTATTTTAAATTCTAGATATTACGGAGATATTTTATGGATAAAGATGAGGTTATGGTTGAGACTAAAAAGTTAAGACATCCAGAGAAACAGCATAAACCAGATAATCCAATTAAAAGAAAGCCTGCATGGATAAGGGCCAAAGCTCCTGTATCCAAGGGCTACCAAGAAACACGTAAAATTATGCGTGATCTGAATTTGCGTACTGTTTGTGAAGAAGCATCTTGCCCAAATATGGGTGAATGTTGGCAGAAAAAACATGCAAGTTTCTTGATAATGGGTGAGATTTGTACTCGAGCTTGTTCATTTTGCAATGTTACAACTGGTAAACCAGATGCTTTGGATAATTGGGAGCCTGTACGGGTTGCAACTGCGATTCAAAAAATGAATCTACGTCACGTTGTGATAACTTCTGTCGATCGTGATGATTTGGAAGATGGTGGGGCAGAGCATTTTGTCAAAGTAATTGAAGAAACAAGACGTTTAGCGCCGAATACCACAATTGAAATTCTAACTCCGGATTTTAAAGGTAAAAAAGACGCAGTTGCGACTGTGGCAAAGGCAAAGCCAGATGTGTTTAATCATAATTTGGAAACTGTGCCAAGGCTTTACCCTTCGATTAGGCCGGGGGCTAGTTACTTTAATTCATTGAACTTACTGAAAACAGTTAAAGATCTTGATCCAAATACATTTACTAAATCTGGTATTATGGTTGGATTGGGCGAGACTCGCGAAGAAGTAATGCAGGTAATGGATGATATGCGCTCTGCTGATATTGATTTCTTAACGATCGGGCAATATCTCCAGCCAAGCGTTAAACATGCCGAAGTTAAAGATTATATAACTCCTGAGCAATTTAAATCATATGAGACCTTGGCAAAAGCCAAGGGGTTCTTGGTTGTATCAGCAACTCCGATGACAAGATCATCTTATCATGCTGATGAAGATTTTGAGCAATTAAAGGCAGCCAGAGAATCTAAGAATGCCGTCGCATAGAGAGAGAAGGGTATTACCCTATAGCTCAAAACAAATGTTTGATTTGGTAATGGATATCGAAAAATATCCAGAATTCTTACCTTGGTGTATATCATCAAGAGTTCATACTAGAACAGAAGAGCTAGTTGATGCAGATGTAACAGTAGGTTATCAAATGTTACGCGAAAAATTTAGATCCAAAGTATATACCAACCGCCCAGATAAAATTACAATTGATTATACAACTGGGCCGCTTAAAAATTTAGAAAATAAATGGGTGTTTAAAGACCTAGAAAACGGTAAATGCCAAATTGATTTCTATGTAAGCTTCGAAATGAAGTCATTTATCTTATCAGGAATAGCCAATAAACTCTTCGACAAAGTTTTTAAGAGAATGATGTATGCTTTTGAAAATAGGGCAGAAAAAGTTTACGGCTAGAATTTTATATTTTATTTAATTGATTTAATAAAACTTAAGCCTAAATATTAAAAAAAAAATCCTAAATTACACCCTTGTAATAATAGACCAAACGGTCTAACTTTTAATCGAAAATAAATCTATACTCATGGGTTCAATTATGGTTAACACAGAATTTCTAATGGAATATTTACCGATCCTTATCTTCATAGGATTGGCGACTGGTATGTCTTGTTTTATGATCTTAGCATCATATATTATAGGGCGACAAAAACCAGATGCAGAGAAGCTAAAAGCATTCGAATGTGGATTCGATCCTTTTGATGATACACGCGGTAAATTCGATGTTCGTTTTTATCTGGTTGCGATTCTTTTTATAATCTTTGATTTAGAAGTTGCATTCTTGTTCCCTTGGGCAGTTAGTCTGGGTGCAATTGGCTTAATTGGTTTCTGGTCAATGGTTGTATTCTTAGGGGTGTTAACAATTGGCTTTATATATGAATGGAAAAAGGGAGCATTAGAATGGGAATAGACAAAACCATTCCAGCAGGGAAAACTCAGGATCTGATTTTATCTGCGGCGACTAATCAATTAAATGAAACAGGCTTCGTTGTTGCAAATTACGATAAGCTTTTGGATTGGGCTAGAACCGGTTCTCTATGGCCAATGACATTCGGACTTGCTTGTTGTGCGGTTGAGATGATTCATGCCTATATGCCTCGTTATGATTTGGATAGATTTGGAGTTATTCCAAGGCCAAGTCCAAGACAATCTGACGTGATGATTGTGGCTGGTACTTTAACCAATAAAATGGCACCAGCATTACGTAGAGTATATGATCAGATGGCAGAGCCAAGATGGGTAATTTCCATGGGTTCATGTGCAAATGGTGGCGGATATTACCATTATTCTTATTCTGTTGTACGCGGTTGTGATCGTATTGTACCTGTTGATATTTATGTGCCTGGTTGTCCGCCAACTGCGGAAGCATTAATATATGGAATTTTACAATTGCAAAAGAAAATTCGACGCGAAGATACAAGATTGGTAAGATAAGATGACAGAAGTTTTAAATGATTTATCAGCCTATATAAAATCAGCATTAAAAAAAGATGTTGAGAATATTGAAATTGCTAATTCTGAGCTATGCCTAACTGTAAAACCTGCAAAATTGCATAAGGTAATTAATTACCTACGTGATGATAGCGGATGTTTATTTAATCAGTTAATGGATATTTGTGGAGTTGATTACCCAAATAGAGCAGATAGATTTGAGATTGTCTATAATCTTTTAAGCTTAAGATATAATAACCGTATCCGAGTTAAAACTAGCGTTGCTGAAGATTGCTCAGTTGATTCTGTGGCCGATATATTTAGCACAGCGATTTGGTTTGAGCGTGAAGTATGGGATATGTACGGTGTTGCATTTGATAATAATCCAGATTTAAGACGTATCTTAACTGATTATGGTTTTGAAGGTCACCCATTGAGAAAAGATTTCCCATTAACTGGCTTCGTTGAGCTAAGTTATGATGAAGAGAAAAAAGAAACTGTCTATAAACCAGTTGAATTAATGCAAGATTTTAGAAAATTTGACTTTACCAGCCCTTGGGAAGCAATGACCGAAGTACAAAAAGCAAGTGAAGATAAAGATTTCAAACCATTATTAAAAGCATTGAAAAATGATGAAGCGGAAGAGGCTTGATACATGTTGGAATTAACAAAAAAAGAAGATAATAATAAAATAGATACTTATACCATGAATTTTGGGCCTCAACACCCAGCTGCTCATGGTGTTTTACGTCTGATCATGGAAATGGATGGGGAAGTTGTTGAGCGTTGCGACCCACATATTGGTCTTTTGCATCGTGGTACTGAAAAATTGATTGAATATAAAACATATATGCAAGCATTACCTTATTTTGATAGGCTTGATTATGTAGCTCCAATGAATCAAGAACATGCATTTGCTTTATCAATTGAAAAACTATTGGGAATTACTGTGCCAAGACGTGGACAATATATCCGTGTTCTATTTGCAGAAATGGGCAGAGTCCTAAACCATTTATTAAATATTACTACATTTGCTTTGGATGTCGGTGCAATTACTCCAGCTTTATGGGGATTCGAGCAACGTGAAATCATGATGGAATTCTCTGAGAGAGTTTGTGGTGCAAGATTGCATGCGAATTATTTCAGAACTGGTGGAGTTCACCAAGATATGCCGGATGGCCTAGCTGATGATATGATGGAATTTTGTGAATCTTTCCCTGAATTTATCGATGATTTGGAAACTTTGCTCACAGAAAATAGAATTTTCAAACAAAGAACTGTTGATATCGGTGTTGCCACCAAAGAACAAGCATATGATTGGGGCTTCACAGGTCCAATGTTGCGTGGTTCTGGGGTTGCATGGGATTTAAGAAAATCACAGCCATATGATGTATATTCAGAAATGGAATTTGATATTCCTGTTGGCTTAACTGGCGATTGTTATGCAAGATATTTAGTACGTATGGAAGAAATGCGCCAATCAATTAATATTATGAAACAATGTTTATGTGATATGCCAGAAGGTGCTGTTATGGTTGAAAATAACAAAGTTGCACCACCATCAAGGGCAGAGATGAAATCTTCAATGGAAGCGATGATCCATCACTTTAAATTACATACCGAAGGTTATCATGTTCCAAAAGGTGAGACATATACAGCAGTTGAAGCTCCAAAAGGTGAATTTGGTGTTTTCTTGGTAGCAGATGATAGTCCAAATCCATATAGATGCCATATCAGAGCACCTGGATTTGCGCATTTACAAGGTTTAGATTTCATGTCAAAAGGCCATATGTTGGCTGATACCGTGGCAATCATTGGTTCAATGGATGTCGTATTTGGCGAAATTGATAGATAAAGGATTAAATTATGGGCTCAGTTAGAAAAATTGCAACCAAGCAACCAACAGAATTTAAATTTACTAAAGAAAATTTAAAAGAAATTGATGCAATCTTAAAAAAATATCCAGAATCTAGAAAGAAATCTGGGGTTATGCCTTTGCTAGATTTGGCTCAGAGACAGCATGACAACTGGATACCTGAAGTTGCAATGAAAGAAATTGCAACTATTCTGGGTATGCCACCAATTAAAGTATTTGAAGTTGCAACATTTTACAGCATGTATAATTTATCACCAGTTGGTAAAAACTATATCCAATGTTGTACGACCACACCTTGTTGGTTACGTGGTTCAAGTGATATTGTTGACTTTACTAAGAAACATCTTGGAATTGAAGTCGGTGAAACTACGAAAGATGGTAAGTTTACTTTGGTAGAAGTTGAATGTTTAGGAGCTTGTGTAAATGCCCCAATGGTTCAAATCAATGATGATTATTACGAAGACTTAACACCAGAGATCATGAAAGATGTTTTGGAAGATTTGGCATCAGATACAAAACGTGAGATTGGATCGCAAACGGGGCGAGTTAATTCATTATCAAGTGCAGGTGCAACAAGTCTTTTAAAAGAAGCCAAAAAAGCCAAAATCACCATACAAGACGGGGATAAATAATGTTAGAAGATAAAGATAGAATTTATACCAATATTTATGGTTTTGAAACTGCTGATCTAAGTGCTGCAAAAAAACGTGGTGATTGGAAAGATACAGCAAAGCTGATTAAAAAAGGTCGTGATTGGATCATTGATGAAATGAAAAAATCTGGCTTGCGTGGTCGTGGTGGAGCTGGTTTCCCAACGGGCTTAAAATGGTCATTCATGCCAAAAGATGATGGTAAGCAACATTATCTTGTAATTAATGCTGATGAATCAGAGCCTGGTACTTGTAAAGATCGGGATATCTTAAGACATGAACCACATAAATTAATCGAAGGTGCGTTAATCGCAGCTTACGCAATGGCGGCAGATGCTTGTTATATCTATATCCGTGGTGAGTTTTATAATGAAGCAGTTGCTCTACAAGCTGCAATTGATGAAGCATATGAAGAAGGCTTAATCGGTAAGAATGCTTGTAAATCGGGCTGGGATTTTGATGTTTATTTACATCGTGGAGCGGGGGCTTATATATGTGGGGAAGAGACTGCATTACTAGAAAGCTTAGAAGGTAATCGTGGTATGCCAAGAAATAAACCACCTTTCCCTGCAATGGCTGGTTTATATGCGGCACCGACAACGGTCAATAATGTTGAATCTATTTCAGTTGTGCCAACAATTTTAAGGCGTGGTGGTGATTGGTTTGCAAATCTTGGTCGTGAAAATAATGCAGGAACAAAACTTTTCTGTATTTCTGGTCATGTGAATAACCCATGTAATGTCGAAGAAGAAATGGGAATTCCAATTAAAGAGCTAATTGATACCCATGCAGGTGGAGTTATTGGCGGTTGGGATAATTTACTTGGAATTATACCAGGTGGATCATCTTGTCCAATTGTTCCTGCTTGTGATTGTGATGACTTGCTGATGGATTTCGATAGTTTAAAAGCCGTTAATTCTGGTTTGGGAACTGCGGGATTAATTGTTATGAATAAATCGACTGATATTATTTATGCGATTACTAGATTGTCAAAATTCTATTGGCATGAAAGCTGTGGTCAATGTACTCCTTGTCGTGAAGGTACTGGTTGGATATATCGCATTATGGAGCGAATGGTAACTGGGGATGCAAATATTGATGAGATCGATCAATTATTAGACATCTGTTCACAAATGGAAGGCAATACAATTTGTGCCTTGGCTGATGCGGCAGTTTGGCCAATACAAGGTTTAGTTAGACATTTCAGAGATGAGATGGAAACAAGGATTTTAGAATATAGACAGAGGGTTGCATAAAATGCCAAAGCTTACTATTGATGGAATGGAAGTCGAAGTTGAAAACGGTACGTCAGTACTGCAAGCAGCTGAGCAATTAGGAATTGAAATCCCAAGATTTTGTTACCATGATAAATTATCTGTTCCTGCAAATTGCCGTATGTGTTTAGTTGAAGTTGAAGGTGCACCAAAGCCAATGGCAAGTTGTGCAATGTCTTGTGCCCCAGATATGGTTGTTCATACAGGATCAGAAAAAGTTCATAAAGCTAGAAAAGCTGTAATGGAATTTTTACTTATCAATCACCCACTTGATTGTCCAATTTGTGACCAAGGTGGTGAATGTGATTTGCAAGATCAATCCGTTGCTTATGGTTATGATAGCTCTCGTTATGATGAGCCAAAACGTGCAGTTAAAGATAAAGATTTAGGACCATTGGTTAAAACAGTAATGACTAGATGTATTCATTGTACAAGATGTGTCCGTTTCAGTGATGAAATCGCAGGCGTGCCAGTAATGGGATTATTGCAACGTGGCGAAGATACAGAAATTTCAAATTGTTTGGGTGAGACTGTTAATTCAGAAATGTCTGGAAACTTAGTTGATATTTGTCCAGTTGGGGCATTGACTGCTAAACCATATGAATTTAATGCAAGACCATGGGAGCTATCTCAAACTGATGCTATTGATGTAATGGACGCCGTTGGGTCAAATATATCTTTATGTACTAGGTCAGGTGCAATTATTCGTATCCAACCAAGAATGAATGAAGATATTAATGAAGTTTGGATTGCCGATAAAACAAGATATATCTATGATGGCTTAAAGAAAAACAGGCTTGATAAGTCATATGTTAGAAATGCCAAAGGTAAATTGGAAGCAGTTAATTGGGAAGATGCTTTTGAAGCAATTTCTAATAAGTTCAAAACTTCTGAAAAAATCGGTGCAATTGCTGGTGATATGGCTGATGTGGAATCTATGTTTGCTTTAAAAGGCTTGATGAATGAATTTGAATCAAATAATTTGGATTACCGCCAAAGAGGCGAAAATTACGATATCTCAAACCCTGCCGGTTACAGATTTAATACAACGATCGCTGGTTTAGAAGAATCTGATTTAATATTACTAATCGGAACAAATCCAAGAATTGAAGCCGCAATGGTAAATTCAAGGATTAGAAAAACAGTATTTAATAATGGTACAAAAGTAGCCCTAATCGGTGAAAAAGCAGATTTAAATTACGATTATGATTATTTAGGTAATGAATTATCTTTATTAGAAGAATTAGCATCGGGTAAAGGTAGTATTGCAAAACAACTTAAAGCGGCTGAAAAACCAGTGATTATTCTGGGTGCAAGTGCTTTGAATAGAAAAGATGGATCTGCAATTCATAACTTGGTTTATAAAATTGCAGAGAAATTTAAGATTGTAACTAAAGACTGGAACGGCTTTAACATGCTGCACCAAAATGCATCAACTATGGGTGCTTTGGAAATTGGATTTACTCCTTCTAAAAAAGGCCTTGATACTGCTGGAATGTTAAAAGCTAATATGGATATTCTATATTTACTTGGTGCCGATGATCTTGATTTTTCTAAATTGGATAAAGATACATTTGTAATTTACCAAGGTTCACATGGTGGAGAAGGGGCTAAACATGCAGATGTTATCTTGCCAGCTTCTGCATATACCGAAAAACATGCAATTTACATGAATTTAGAAGCTAGACCACAAACATCAAGACAAGCTGTTTTCCCAGTAGGGGAAGCAAAAGCGGATTGGAAAATTATTCGAGCTTTATCAGAATATTTAGATAAAAAACTACCTTATGATGATTTATTAGAACTTCGTGATAGTTTGAGAAAAACATCAGAAGTATTTGATAATATTGGCGAAGTTATTCCTGTTGAATGGTCTGAATTTGGTAAAACTGGTAAAATAAATAAAACAGGATTGTCGGTGGATATTGACAATTATTATCAAACTAACATTATTGCAAGATCATCAGATACAATGTCGGAATGTGTCGATGCTTTTATCAATAAAGATGATAAGAAGGTGGCTTAAATGATTGAATTACTTACACCTTATGCAATACAGGTTGCTTTTATAGTATTAAAGATATTATTGATAATTGTGCCATTATTAATTGGAGTTGCTTATCTTACTTATGCAGAGCGTAAAGTTATGGCTGCGATGCAATTAAGGCAAGGGCCTAATATGGTTGGTCCTTTTGGCTTGCTACAGCCTTTTGCAGATGGTTTGAAATTATTTAGTAAAGAGACTATTCTACCAGATATGGCGAATAAGCCGATATTTGTCTTGGCACCAATTTTAACATTCTTGCTTAGTTTAATGGCTTGGGCAGTTATTCCATTTGGTGAATTATTTGGTAAAACATTATTATTATCAAATATTAATGTCGGTATCTTATATTTATTTGCAGTGTCATCATTGGGTGTATATGGAATTCTAATGGCTGGTTGGGCATCAAATTCAAGATATGCTTTCTTGGGTGGGCTACGTTCCGCCGCTCAGATGGTATCATATGAAGTATCAATTGGTTTTGTAATGGTAACGGTGTTGCTAACAACTGGCTCATTAAACCTAACTGAAATTGTAATGGCAGAGAGACCTTTTTGGGTGTCTGTAATGCTATTCCCAATGTTTATTGTCTTTATTATATCGATTTTAGCAGAAACAAACCGTACTCCTTTTGATTTACCAGAAGGTGAATCGGAGCTTGTTGGTGGTTATAATGTTGAATATTCATCAATGACATTTGCTTTATTCTTCCTTGGTGAATACGCCAATATGATATTAATGTCTGCAATCACAGTTATCTTATTCATGGGCGGGTGGTTACCACCATTCGGAATTGAATCTGTATTGATTGATTGGGTACCAGGTATTGTGTGGTTTGGTTTAAAAATTTGTATGATTTTATTTATATTCTTATGGTCGAGAGCTACTTTGCCAAGATATAGATATGATCAGTTAATGCGTTTGGGATGGAAGGTATTCTTACCTTTCTCTCTTGTTTGGGTTGTTCTTGTTGCTGGAGTTTTATTAGCAACTGACAGTTTACCAGTTTAAAAGGGGAATTTGATGTCAATAATTGCAAGAACATTAAAAGGCTTTTTATTATTTGAAATTGTTAAAGGCTTTTCTTTGACTTTTAAATATATGTTCAAGCCAAAAGTAACAATTAATTACCCTTTTGAAAAAGGTCCAATTAGCCCAAGGTTTAGAGGTGAACATGCTTTGCGTCGTTATCCAAATGGCGAAGAGAGATGCATTGCTTGTAAATTATGTGAGGCAGTATGCCCAGCATTAGCAATCACAATTGAAGCAGAACCAAGAGATGATGGTTCAAGACGTACAACAAAATATGATATTGATATGACTAAATGTATTTATTGTGGATTGTGCCAAGAAGCATGTCCAGTTGATGCAATTGTCGAAGGTCCAAATTTTGAATTCGCAACAGAAACCAGAGAAGAGCTTTATTACGATAAAGACAAATTGCTAGAAAATGGCGATAGATGGGAAGCACAGATTGCTGCGAATTTAAAAGCTGATGAGAAATATAGATAGGTTTTAGAATAATGATAATTTCAACAATAGTTTTTTATGCTTTGGCAGGGGTGTTAATTTTAAGCTCTATGATGGTAATCACATCAAAGAACCCAGTCCATTCAGTATTGTTTTTAATTCTGGCATTTTTTAATGCTGCCGGGTTATGTGTTTTATTGGGAGCTGAATTCATCGCAATGTTACTAGTCATTGTATATGTAGGTGCAGTTGCGGTTTTATTCCTATTCGTTGTAATGATGTTGGATATTAATTTTAAAGACTTACAATCTGGATTTAAAAAATACATGTCGGTTGGTGGTTTAGTTGGTGGAATATTGCTTGCTGAATTAATCGTAATTTATTCATCATGGAGCTTTTCTAAATCAGCCCCAGAGAATATAAAGTTCAAAACCCCAGATATAACAGAATTATCGAATACAGAAGCTTTGGGGCGTATTTTATATACTGATAATTTATTCCTATTTCAAATTGCAGGTTTAATATTATTAGTTGCGATGATCGGTGCAATTACATTAACGCTTAGAACAAGAGATGGCGTTATGAAGCAAGATGTTTCTGATCAGGTAAATAGAAAACGTGAAGATGTTGTAAAAATAGTAAAAGTTGAGACAGGAACAGGGGTTGCTTAATATGGATACGGGAATAAGCTTAATTGAAATTGGCATTAGCCATTATTTAATTGTGTCAGCAATATTATTTACAATCGGTGTGTTTGGGATATTTCTAAACCGTCGTAATGTTATCGTAATTTTAATGTCTATTGAATTGATGTTGTTATCTGTAACTCTTAACTTAGTTGCCTTTTCATCGTTCTTAAACGATTTAACTGGGCAAGTATTTACTATGTTTATTTTAACCGTAGCAGCGGCAGAAGCTTCGATTGGTTTAGCCATTCTAGTTACTTATTTCAGAAATACAGGGCAAATAATGGTTGAAAAAATGAACGAGATGAAAGGGTAGATATAATGGAATTTATTGCAGTATTTTTACCTTTATTAGGTGCGTTAATTGCTGGATTATTCGGCAAAGTAATTGGGGATAAAGGTTCCCAATTTATAACTTGTTTCCTAATGGTCTGTGCAGCCGCCGCTTCATTATTCTTGTTTAAAGATGTTGCAATGGCATCAAATCCAAGGGTCTTGGAAATATTTACTTGGATATCATCTGGTGATTTAAATGTTTCTTGGGCTTTAAGATTTGACCAAATCGCCGTTGTAATGGTATTCGTGGTTAATATTGTATCTGCAGTTGTTCATATATATTCAGTTGGATATATGAGCCATGACCCAGCAAAAGCAAAGTTTATGGCTTATTTAAGCCTGTTTACTTTTGCAATGTTGATGTTAGTTACCGCAGATAATCTAGTTCAGTTATTCTTTGGTTGGGAAGGCGTTGGCGTTGCCTCATATCTTCTAATTGGTTTTTGGAATCATAAAGAAAGTGCAAATTCAGCCGCAATAAAAGCATTTGTAATGAACAGAATTGGTGATTTCGGATTGGCACTTGGGATAATGGTTATATTCTTTGCCTTTGGAACTTTAAACTTCGATGAGATATTTATCCGTGTTGAAGAGTTAAAAGATCTGCATTTAGAATTTTTAGGGTTTGATGTTCATATGATAACCTTGGCTTGTGCCTTATTATTTGTTGGTGCAATGGGTAAATCGGCTCAATTGGGATTACATACTTGGTTGCCAGATGCAATGGAAGGCCCAACGCCAGTATCTGCACTAATCCACGCAGCAACAATGGTAACAGCAGGCGTGTTCTTGGTTGTGCGTATGTCGCCTTTATTTGAATATGCCCCATCTGTATTGATGTTTATTTGTATCTTGGGTGCTTTAACTGCCTTAATTGCAGCTACTATTGCAGTTACTCAGAATGATATTAAACGAGTGATTGCTTATTCAACAATGAGTCAGCTTGGCTATATGTTCTTTGCACTTGGTGTATCTGCATATTCCGCAGCCATGTTCCATTTATTCACGCATGCATTCTTTAAAGCCTTGTTATTCTTAGGGGCTGGTTCTGTAATTCATGCAATGTCAGACGAACAAGATATGCGTAAAATGGGTGGTATCTATAAATTAATACCTGCCACATATATAATGATGTGGATAGGGAGCTTGGCACTTGCAGGCGTTCCATTCTTTGCAGGTTACTTCTCCAAAGATATGGTATTAGAAGTTGCCTATGCTGATCATACTTGGTTTGGTATGTTTGCATATTGGGTTGGTATCTTTGTTGCTTTCTTAACTGCATTCTATTCATTTAGATTAATATTCATGGCATTCCATGGTAAGCCAAGATGTGATGAAAAAGTTATGGATCATGTCCATGAATCACCAAAAATTATGTTGCGTCCTTTATATGTATTGGTAATTGGTGCAGTAACTGCTGGTTATTCATTTAAAGAATTATTTGTGGGATCTGACCGTGGTGATTTCTTTGGAAAATCAATATTTGTATTGGCAGAAAATGATACAGTTGCAGCGGCCCATCATGTTCCAACTTGGGTTGCAGTACTTCCTGCCGCAGTTGGTATTGTTGGTATTATCTTGGCTTGGGTATTTTATATCAAATGTCCAAAACTGCCTGAAAAAATTGCTAATGCCTTTAAATGGATTTATAAATTCTTCCTGAATAAATGGTATTTTGATGAGCTATATAACAGATTAGTTGTTAAACCTCTATTTTGTTTCGGTAGTTTATTTTGGAAAATTGGTGATGTTAAAATAATTGATGGTTTGGGTCCCAATGGGGTTGCAAAATTGAGTAAGAAGACTGCTGACCTTACCTCCAAATTACAATCTGGTTATGTTTACCATTATGCATTTGTAATGCTAATCGGTATTGTGTGTTTTGTTTCTTTTTATCTGTTTAAATTCAACGGATAGTCCTTAAGGTTTTATTACAATGATTGAATTCCCTATATTATCGCTTATTACTTTTTTACCAATTATTGGGGTGATATTTATCGCAACAATTGATAGTAAAAGTGAATATGCTGCATCGAATGCAAAATATGTTGCTCTATTTGTGTCACTAGTAACTTTTCTAGTTTCACTTTATATGTATTTCAATTTTAATCCAAATACTGCGGAATTCCAATTTGTTGAAGAAAAACAATGGCTACCAGGTTTGGGCATATCTTATAAAATGGGTGTTGATGGAATATCTGTTCTATTTGTAATGTTAGCAACTTTCCTAACTCCAATTTGTATATTGGCAAGCTGGGATTCAATTAAAAAACGTGTAAAAGAATATATGATGGCCTTCCTAATCTTGGAAACAATGATGGTTGGGATGTTCTGTTCAATGGATATGTTGTTATTCTATGTTTTCTTTGAAGCAATATTAATACCAATGTATTTAATCATTGGTATTTGGGGTGGTGATAACCGTGTTTATGCGGCATTTAAATTCTTTTTATATACATTATTAGGTTCAGTATTATTACTTATTGCAATGCTATATTTATATATGGAGATGGGAACCACAGATATTCAAACGTTAATGACTTCTGAGATTCCATTAGATATTCAAAAATGGCTATGGCTTGCAATGTTTGCATCATTCGCTGTAAAAGTCCCAATGTGGCCAGTTCACACTTGGCTACCAGATGCCCATGTGCAAGCTCCAACTGCTGGATCAGTTATACTGGCTGGTGTATTGCTTAAAATGGGTGGTTATGGATTTTTAAGATTTTCTATTCCAATCTTACCAGAAGCCACTGCTTACTTCGCCGATTTCGTATTCGTTTTAAGTGTAATTGCGGTTGTTTATACTTCAATGGTGGCACTTGTCCAAACAGATATGAAGAAATTAATTGCTTACTCATCTATTGCTCATATGGGTTTTGTAACTCTTGGTATCTTTACTTTAAATACCCAAGGTGTTGAAGGTGCGATCTTCCAAATGTTATCACATGGTATCGTATCGGCTGCATTATTCCTTTGTGTTGGTGTTGTCTATGACCGGTTACATACTAGGGAAATCGATAGATATGGTGGTTTAGTTAAGAACATGCCTAAATATGCAGTTGCCTTTATGATCTTTACTATGGCATCCGTTGGTCTACCTGTAACAAGTGGTTTTGTTGGTGAGTTCTTGATTTTAATTGGTCTATTCCAAGTAAGCACTATATTTACATTCATCGCTGCAACTGGGGTTGTATTAGGTGCTGCATATATGTTGCTTTTATATAAAAGAGTAGTATTCGGTGAACAGAAAAACGAAGATGTAAAAACAATGAAGGATTTAAATAAAAGGGAAATTGCAATCTTTGCTCCTTTGATATTATTAGTATTTTGGATGGGAGTATATCCAAGTACGTTTTTAAAGCCAATTGCCCCATCTGTTGAAAACCTAATTGCCAATTATAATTATTCAATTCAACCAACTGAGATGAGCGAAGAAGATCTTATCGATGATGAGTTAGAAGCAGAAATTAAAGAAGAAGATACAAAGGAAATAGATTAATGACAACAGTTGCATCAGGATTAGAAGTAAGCTTAGCAATGTCTCAGATTGAATTGGATCTGAACGTCGTTATGCCTGAAATATTAATGGCAATTTTTGGTATGCTATTATTGGTATTTGGCGTAATTAGAGGAAAGAATTCCTTAAGATTGGTCTCATATGGATCAGCAATTGCAATGGTATTTGTTGCATATATGGTTTTAAACCTACCTGTTGAACAGGAAAATGCTTTCCAAGGTTTGTTTGTCAATGAATGGTTTTCTAGCTTTATGAAGGTATTAATCTTGATGGGATCAGTCATTTCAATATTCTTATCTTTAAATTATTTAGAGAATAATAATATGAATAGATTTGAATTCCCAATTTTAATCTTATTCTCAACCCTTGGTATGATGATTATGCTATCGGCCAATGATTTGATGACTTTATATATGGGATTGGAATTGCAGTCTTTACCATTATATATCTTAGCTGCTTTCAAACGCGATAATTTAAAATCATCGGAAGCTGGAATTAAATATTTTGTCTTGGGGGCTTTATCTTCTGGGTTATTATTATATGGTATCTCTTTGATATATGGCTTTACTGGTACAACAAGCTTTGAGACACTTTCTCAGACATTTGCAAGTGATGAGAATATCTCAATTGCAGTTATCGTTGGTCTAGTGTTTATAATCTCTGGTCTAATATTTAAAATATCTGCAGTCCCATTTCATATGTGGACACCAGATGTTTATGAAGGCTCGCCAACTGCAACAACAGCATTTTTTGCAATCGTTCCAAAAATAGCAGCAATGGGTTTAATTATCAGAATATTATTCGGAGCATTCGCAGATTTAATTGAGCAATGGCAACAAATAATTGTTCTAGTTTCAATACTATCAATGTTAGTCGGAGCATTCGCAGGTATAGTCCAAGATAATATTAAAAGATTAATGGCATATAGCTCCATCGGTCATATCGGTTATGCATTAGTAGGGGTTGCGGCAGGATCCATAGATGGCGTTCGCGGTGTTATAATTTATTTAACAATTTATATGATAATGAGTGCAGGGGTATTTGCGGTTATATTATCAATGAAGAAAAATGATAGAATGGTTGAGAATATTAGCGATCTTTCAGGGATATCAAAATCAAACCCTGCAATGGCTCTATTAATGACAATATTAATGTTCTCAATGGCTGGTATTCCACCAGTTGCTGGTTTCTTTGGTAAGTTATTTATCTTCCAAGCAGCTGTTGAATCTGGATTATACACATTAGCAGTGATTGGTGTATTAACTAGTGTTGTTGCAGCCTTTTATTACTTACGCATTATAAAAGTAATGTATTTTGATGCTTTTGAAGATAAGTTTGATAAAATACAAGGCAAGTCTTTGGCTACTATCATGACCATATCTGGAATATTTGCACTATGTTTTATAATATCTCCTGATATTCTGTTCTCCACAGCATCAGAAGCAGCACAATCATTATGGGCAGAATAATTAATTTGCCCGATGCTTATAAGTTAATCGCATATGATGAGCTTGGTAGCAGTAATGATGAGGCAAAATTAATTGCAAATGATGCAGATGATAAAACCATCCTATGGACAAAGATTCAAACCAAAGGGCATGGTAGAAGAAATAATGAATGGAAGTCTCCATTAGGGAATTTATATACTTCAATAATATTAAAGCCAGATATTAAACCAATTGATGCAGGTAATTTATCTTTTACCGTTGCAATTTGTTTATATAGAACTTTAAGAACATTTATGAAAGATGCTGATATTGGCTTAAAATGGCCAAATGATGTATTGGTAAATGGTAAAAAAATATCTGGAATATTATTAGAAACCGAAATTCAAGATAATAAATTAAACTGGATTGTAATTGGGGTTGGGCTTAATATAATTTCTTCCCCATCAGATGTTGGAATATCCATCTCTGATGTAATTGACCCACCTGATATTGAAGAAGTAATTGAAGTTTTCTATCATAATTTAGATGCTTGCTTACAACTTAGCTTAGCAGAAGTAAGAGAAGAATGGTTAGATAATGCAATTAGAATAGGTGAGAATATAATTGTTAGATTGCCAAGGAAAGAGCTAACTGGAATCTTTAAAGGCTTGGATAATGATTGCCGTTTAATCCTGTCAACTGATGCTGGGGATGTTCTTATTTCATCTGGAGATGTTTTTTATGGTTGATCTTCTTTATAGGGCATAAAACTACTTGGTTTTATTTAGAAATAGCTATAATATTCAGATTAATCTAGATTTAGAAAGCATAAAATGTTTACACAAAAACATGATGAAGTATATTTTGTACCGCTTGGCGGTTGTGGCTATTATGGTGCCAATTTGGCTTTATATGGAGCTGAAGGAAAATGGTTAATTGTTGATTGCGGTATGGGATTTGCTAATAGCTCGGTACCTGGAATTGATATTATCTTACCTGACCCAAGATTTATAGAGAGCATAATTGATGATGTAGTAGGGATGGTTATAACCCACGGACATGAAGATCATATTGGTGGCATACCTCATCTATGGGATCGTATTCGTTGTCCAATCTATGCAACAAAATTTACAGCTGAGCAAATAAAGCGTAAAATTGAAGGCAAAAAATGGCAAAAAAAATGTGAATTAATTATTGTTGATGAAGATATTCCAGTTGATTTAGAGCCGTTTAAAATCAAATATATCAAAATGGCCCATTCAATTCCAGAAGGTAATGCGCTTGCAATTGATATCGAGGGCTATGATACAATATTGCATACAGGTGATTGGAAGCTTGATAAGAAACCGATGACTGGTAATGTCACGGATGAAAAATCTTTAAGGGAACTTGGGGATAAGGGTGTACTTGCAATTTTAGGTGATTCCACTAACGCCATGGTACCCGGTCATTCTACTTCAGAAGATGATGTTAGAATTGGCTTAACTGATACGATTGCCAAATGTACTGGTAAAGTAATTGTCAGCTGTTTCTCATCAAATGTTGCAAGATTAATAACGATTATAAAGTCAGCCAGAGCAAATGGCAGGGACGTTGCCTTAGTTGGAAGGTCACTATGGCGAATGGAAGAAATTGCCAGAGCAACTGGATATATAAAAGAAGAAGAATACTTTCTAGAAGCTGATGATATGATGCATTTACCAGATGATAAAATGTTATTTATCTGTACTGGATCACAAGGGGAATCCCGAGCAGCGCTTAGAAGAGTTGCGGAAGGTAAACATAGAAGCTTAGAGATGGAAAAGGGTGATACAGTAATTTTATCAGCCAGAGCAATTCCAGGTAATGAAAAAGAAATTGATATTGTAATGAATAGATTCATGGCAAAAGGAGTGGAAGTGATTTCATCAGTTGCAGATAAATCAATTCACGCATCAGGACATCCATATATCGAGGAATTAAAACAAATATTTGCATGGACAAAACCAAAGATAGCAATCCCTGTTCATGGCGAAGAAATGCAATTGCGAAAACATGGTGAACTTGCAACTAAATGTGGAGTTAAATATGTGATAACTTCGGAAAATGGTAAGGTAATCAAACTTGCACCTGGTATCCCAAAAGTAGTTGCAGAAGTAGAACACGGTATTTTAGCAATTGATGGAAACAGAATTATCCCAATTGGCCATGAAGCAATTCTAACCAGAAAAAGGATAATGTATCATGGCTCAGCTGTTGTAACTCTGGTGATTGATTCAATGGGTGATTTGGTATCGGATCCAGTAATCTCTGCAATGGGATTAGTAGATGAGGCATTAGAAGATAATTTAATATCGGGCGTAATTGCAGAGATTAAAAAAGAAATAAACAACATGCCAAGACATATCAGAGAAGATGATGCTGATTTCTCAGAAAAGCTAAGACAGATAACAAGGCGCTTTTTAAGTAAGCAGTTTGATAAAAAACCACAAACAAGAATACATTTGGTAAGAATTTAAGGGATATTAAATTATGGATTTATTTACAGGAATTTTTACTTATTTTCTAATTTGGTGGTTAATGATATTTGCCGTGTTACCTTTTGGTATCCAAAGGGCTGAAAATCCAGAAAACCATCATTATGATGCATCGCCAGTAAAAGCGAATATAAAGAGAAAATTTATAATAAACTCTATTGTTACTGGTATTGTATGGGTTATAATATATATTCTTGTTGAATTGGATGTTATTAATTTCAGGGAATTTTTTACGAAGTAAAATGAATAATTTAATTACAAAATACAAGGAAATATTAATAGTTTTATTATTGCTAACAGTAATAATAATTCCAAGTGTCTATGATAAATCGGAAATTATTTATTATAGAACTCCTGTGTTAGATAATGATACTTGTAAATTACTATTCAATCGTAATAAACCAGCGAAGATCATAGAAAATAAGCAAGTAATATATGGAGAAGATCATGTCTATGATAAACCAATGTTGCCATCAGAAAAAGAGATCACCAATACAGCAATGAAGGCAGATGAATTTGCATTTGATACAACAGTTAATGTTGCAAGATTTTTAGGATTGTATACTCCTAAACATGCTGATGGTAATGCGATATTTGGTAAAATAACCTATGATAATGGTAAGATATTTTTTGATGAAAAATTATTACCAGAAGGCACTTATTATAAAATGAGGGAGCTATGCCCAGCACATAGATAACAAGTAGTTTATTATAACCTATAACCAACTAAGATAATTGAGAGAATAAAAATGGCTAAAAAACAAAGATCCGCTTTATCAGTAACTAGAGAAGAAAACTTCCCTGAATGGTATCAACAAGTAGTGAAAGAAGCTGATCTAGCAGAAAATTCACCTGTGCGTGGTTGTATGGTTATAAAACCATATGGTTATGCATTATGGGATAATATCAAAATAGATTTCGATGCGATTATAAAAGATACTGGCGTTGAAAATGCTTATTTCCCATTGTTAATTCCGCTAAGCTTTATGGAGAAAGAAGCGGAACATGTAGAAGGTTTTGCTAAAGAATGTGCAGTTGTAACTCACCATAGATTAGAAGCAGATACAGAAAATGGTGGCCTAAAGCCAGCAGGAGAACTAAGCGAACCAATGATTATTCGCCCAACTTCGGAGACAATTATCGGTCATTCATTTGCAAAATGGGTTAACTCATATCGTGATTTACCGATGAAAATTAATCAATGGGCAAATGTTATGCGTTGGGAAATGCGAACAAGGTTATTCCTAAGAACTTCAGAATTCTTGTGGCAAGAAGGTCATAATGTTTTTGCAACAGAAACTGAAGCCACTGATAATGCTATTGAAATGATGAATACATATAATGAGTTTTTCGAAGAATATTTGGCTATCCCTGGAATACCAGGAATTAAAACCGAAGATGAAAGATTCCCAGGTGCTGTTGAAACTTATACAGTTGAACAATTTATGCAAGATGGTAAAGCTTTGCAATCCGCAACTTCACATGACTTGGGTCAAAACTTCTCACAATCATCTGGAATAAAATTTCAATCAAAAGAAGGACAAGAAGAATTTGCCTGGACAACCTCTTGGGGATTATCAACTCGTGTAATTGGCGGCTTAATAATGGTTCATGCTGATGATGATGGTATGGTTATGCCACCGAGAATTGCACCATATCAGGTTGTAATTATTCCATTTACTAAAAAAGATATTGATGAAGAAGCTTTGCTTGATTACTGTAGCTCAATTAAATTTATGCTATCCGAATTTGGTATTGATGCGAAAATTGAGGATGGTGAGCATTCTGCCCCTGATAAACTATGGTCAACAATTAAAAAAGGTGTCCCAATCAGAGTTGAGATTGGTGGTAGAGAATTAGAAGAAGATACGGTAACATTTGTAAGACGAGATATTGGTAGAGATAGTAAACAAACATTGCCAATTCAAGATTTCTTAGAGCAATTGCCAGAAACTCTATTCAAAATGCAAGACGAAATGTTAGAGAAAGCTAAGAAAAGCTTAGAGCAAATGGGGCATGAATTTGATGATGTTGACGATGTACGTAAGTTCTTTGCTGATGAAAGCAATGCTGGCTACGTAAAAGTACCAACATCAATGTTAGATAATCCAGAATTAGATAAAATCAGATCTGAATTCTCTGTTACACCAAGGTGTAAACCAATTGCAGATAATGGTGAAAAAGTTATCTTATCTCGCGCTTATTAAAAGGATTATATAATCTTGTCATTATTATTTGAACGTCTGGTTGCCAAAAGATATCTTAGATCTCGAAAGAAAGAGGGCTTTATATCAGTAATAACTGCGTTCTCCTTTATTGGAATAATGCTAGGTGTTGCAACTTTAATTATTGTGATGTCAGTTATGAATGGTTTTAGAGCAGAGCTTATTGGCCGTATTCTTGGCCTTAACGGTCATATGAATCTCTATTCAACAACTGGTAAACTATCTGATTATCAGACTAAATTAGATCATTTATTAGAAAATGTACCAGAAGTTGAAAAAGCCTTTGCAACCATCGAAGGTCAAGCATTAATGACGGTTAATGGTAATGCAACTGGAGTTGTGATCCGTGGTATTAAAAGATCTGATTTTAAAGATAAGCCTGTCATATCAGAATCAATTACAGTATCCATTCGAGACAAGGGGATATTTCCTAATAAAAATACAATATCACTTGGGACAGCAATTGCAGAGCGCTATAACTTAAATGTTGGAGATGAAGTTACCCTAATCGCACCAAAGGGTAAAGTAAGCCCGTTTGGCACAATCCCAAGGAGTAGATTATATGTAATAGGATCAATATTTGATGTTGGGATGTATGAGTATAATAATGGATTTATATTTATGCCGCTTGAGACTGCTCAGAAATTCTTTACCTTAGGAAATAGCGTTAAAGCATTGGAAATATTTGTAAAAGACCCAACAAAAATTGATGGTTTAGATGATAAAATATCTGCTTTATATAGTGGTAATATAACAGTTGCAGATTGGCGAGATACTAATAGTAGCTTTTATAATGCCCTGCAAGTTGAGCGTAATGTAATGTTTTTGATTTTAACTTTAATAATAATTGTGGCAGCATTTAATATTATCTCCAGCTTAATTATGTTGGTAAAAGATAAGGGCAGGGATATCGCAATATTACGAACTATGGGCGCCACCAAAGGCATGATTATTCGGATATTCTTTATAACTGGTGCTAAAATTGGTTTATGGGGGACATTTGCAGGGGCTGTTCTTGGTGTATCATTTGCTTTAAATATTGAACGGATTAGGCAGTTTTTAGAGGGGTTAACTGGCACAGAGTTATTTGCGGATGAAGTATATTTCTTATCAAAACTACCTGCCAAAATGGATGTATCGGAAGTGATTGCAATTATAGTAATGGCAACATGTTTATCATTTGCAGCCACAATATACCCAGCATGGCGTGCATCGAAATTAGATCCAGTGGAGGCATTGCGTTATGAGTAATGTATTAGAATTAAATAATGTATCTCGCCATTTTGAACAAGGTAGTGAGAAATTAGAGATATTAAAATCATTATCACTGAATATTAAAAAAGGTGAGATTGTGGGCTTAGTTGGTCAAAGCGGTACAGGTAAATCAACTTTGTTACAAATCGCAGGGTTGCTGGAGCCGCCAAATACGGGTGATGTTTTAATCGAAGGTAATAAAATAAAATTAAAAGATGATAAAACTAGAACTAATTTACGCGGCAATAAAATTGGCTTTATATATCAATCTCATCATTTGCTATCTGATTTTACAGCTTTGGAAAATGTAATGATGCCAATGTTAATTGCAGGTAAATCCAAATCAGATGCGGAAAAAGTGGCTATTGATTTAATTGATAGAGTTGGATTAAAAGATAGAATTAATCATATACCAGCCAAGTTATCAGGTGGTGAACAGCAAAGAATTGCAATCGCCAGAGCATTATCCAATGATCCAGTATTAATATTAGGGGATGAGCCAACGGGTAATTTAGATCCAAAAACATCTGATATAGTTTTCGATATAATGCTAAATTCGGTTAGAAAATCAGAAGTAGGGGCGCTAATCGTTACCCATAATATTGAGATCGCCAAAAAGATGGATCGAGTTTTAGAATTAAAAAATGGTAAAGTTGTTGCTGTTTAAAAAAGCAGTAATCCATAAGATATCTATAAAAGAAACTATCCTCTTAGATTACGATTTATTTTGAGTGGGGTTACACCATCCCTTGTATTTGTTTTACCATTTTTAGCATCACCTTTGATTTCTGGAATCAAGTTATCTTTGAAGTGACAGGCAGCAATTGTGCTAATTAATGCAGATTTGAATTCATTAACTTCATCTTCTTCACTTAAATCAAATGTATATGCTTCTTCATTATCTACAAATAAACTCTTTAATGTAATTGGCTTTTTTGAGAATTTATTCATTAAGATATTTACAAAAACAATTTCTGTATCTGATGCAAAATCAACAATGTAATCACGATCATAAACTTTTAATATTCCATATGGTCTACTATAATCATATACGTTATTTGAATCTTTATCTGGGTTTAGAACTTTACATTCTTTTAAGTAATCGATTGTTGCGATCTGTAAAGTCACATGTTGATCAATTTTGTTTATATCTTTAATGATAGGTGTTAAAAGATTAATAGCTTTTTTTATAGCAGAATTTTTTCCTTCTTCTCTTTTTTTAGCTACTTCAAATTCTCTTATTAATGCCTGTTGTACCATTTATATAAACCTTTTTTATTGAATAAACTTATTTATAAAACACTTGATCCTTTATGTCAAGATTTTTTTACTTGGTTTTTACCTTTAAAAATTGTAATAATTATCCATCATATAGAAAGGCTAAATTATTTAAAGATGTCAGAAGCAAAATTTGTACATTTAAGGAACCATACTGCGTATTCCTTGGCTGAAGGGGCGATAAAAATCCCTAAAATGCTTGATATGTGTAAGGTCTACGATATGCCAGCAGTTGCGATGACTGATACTGCCAATATGTTTGGTGGAATGGAACTTTGTTTTACTGCTGCTAAAGAGGGTATCCAACCAATAATGGGTTGTAATATCCGAGTTAAAACAGATAAGAATTTAGATAGTTTAGTGTTAATTGCTCAAAATGATCAGGGTTATCAGAATTTAATTAAAATAGTTAGTTATTCATATGAAGTGGTATTTGATAATGAATTACCGCATATATCGCATGAATATTTAAAAGCAAATTCAGATGGCATAATCTGTCTTTCATCTGGTCCAATGGGCAGGGTGGGTAGATTATTAATTGAAAAAAGAAAACCAGAGGCTGAGGCTTATCTAGTTGAGCTACACAGTATTTTTAAAGATAGACTATATATCGAGCTAATGCGCCATTCCGTGGCAAATGAAAGTATAACAGAGCAAGATTTCCTTGATTTTGCTTATAAATATAATATTCCACTGGTTGCAACCAACGACTGTTATTTCTTAACCCGGGACATGCATATTGCTCATGATGCTTTGTTATGTATTGCGGGTGGTAAATATATTATTGATGATAACCGTCGCAAAGTAACTGAAGAGCATTATTTTAAATCATCAAGAGAGATGATAGAACTGTTTAAAGATTTACCGGAAGCCATTGAAAATACAATAAATATTGCCAAAAGATGTTCGCATGTCTTAACCTTTGTTGATCCCATATTGCCCAAATTTGAAACAGAAAAAGGTGAGACTGAAGAAGAAGCAATTCAGAGAATTACCGAAGAAGGTTTGCTTTGGCGGTTAGAAAAATTTGTATATACAGATGAAGATGATGAAACAAAAAAACTAGATATTAAAGAAAAATATTTCAAAAGAATGGAATATGAGCTTGGTATATTACTTAAAATGGGCTTTGCTGGTTATTTCTTAATTGTCGCTGACTTCATTCAATGGTCAAAGGATAACGATATTCCTGTTGGACCTGGTCGTGGTTCTGGTGCTGGATCAGTTGTTGCATGGGCAATGAAAATTACCGATTTGGATCCATTACGATTTGACTTACTATTTGAGCGTTTCTTAAATCCAGAACGTATTTCAATGCCCGATTTTGATATCGATTTCTGTCAGGAAAACCGTGATAAGGTTATCGAATATGTTCAAAATAAATACGGTAAAGATCGTGTTGCCCAAATTATAACTTTTGGTAAGTTACAACCAAAAGCGGTTGTCCGTGATGTTGGGCGAGTTTTACAAATGCCATATGGGCAAGTGGATAAAATTGCTAAATTAATTCCTAATAACCCCAATAACCCAATGACCTTACAAGAATCCTTGGATTCTGAACCTGATTTAAGGGAAATAAGAAGAACTGATGAGACTGCTAGCCGTTTGATTGATATGGGGCTACAGTTGGAAGGGTTATACAGGCATGCATCAACTCATGCGGCGGGTGTTGTGATAGGGGATAGACCACTTGATGAGCTAGTCCCAATGTATAAAGATCCAAGATCGGATATGCCAGTTACCCAGTTTAATATGAAATATGTTGAACAAGCAGGTTTAATTAAATTCGATTTCTTAGGATTAAAGACCTTAACCGTTATTAAACATGCAATTGATATTATTCGTGAAACGACTGGTGATGAGTTAGATCCTTTAACCTTTCCATTAGATGATAAAAAGACCTTTGACATGTTAGCACGTGGGGAATGTGTTTCAGTATTCCAATTAGAGTCGTCAGGAATGCAGGATCTTTGTAAACAGATGGGAGTTGACCATTTTGAGCAAATTATAGCGATCGTGGCTTTATATCGCCCGGGTCCAATGGAAAATATTCCAAAATATATCGCATGTTTAAAAGGTGAAGAAGAGCAAGATTTTATGCATCCAAAATTAGAACCTGTATTAAGAGAAACTTATGGGGTGATGATTTATCAGGAACAGGTTATGCAGGCGGCCCAAGTATTGGCTGGTTATTCATTAGGTGATGCGGATATTTTGCGTAAGGCCATGGGTAAAAAGATTAAAGCCGAGATGGATTCCCAAAAAGATATATTTGTTGATGGTTGTGTTAAGAATGGTGTAGATAAAGACCAGTCAGTTTATATCTTTGAACAAATCGCCAAATTTGCTAGTTACGGGTTTAACAAAGCTCATTCTGCAGCCTATGCTCTAATCGCCTATCAAACTGCATTTCTAAAAGCAAATTACCCAGTTGAATTTATGGCTGCAACCATGACTTATGATATGGGTAATACTGATAAACTTGGGATGTTAAGGCAAGAATTAATTAATATGGGGATTGAACTTAAACTGCCTAATATTAATAAATCGGGCGTTACTTTTATAGTTGAAAAAGATAAAGATGGTAAGAAATCAATCCGCTATGCTTTGGGAGCCCTAAAAGGATCTGGTGAGCAAGCCATGCATTTTGCTTTAAAAGAACGAGCTGAAAATGGTGATTTTAAAGATTTATTTGATTTTATTCAAAGGGTTGATAGCAAGACAATCAATAAAAGACAAATGGAAGCTTTATCAGCATCGGGAGCATTTGATTGCTTGAATGATAATAGAGCCGAAGTATTTGCATCAATTGAGATATTATTAAAATACGCCAATAGCTTACAACAAGAAAAAGATAGTGGTCAGACTAGTTTATTTGGTGGTGATAGCGAAGTTGAGATGGTAAAGCCAGATTTACCAAAACCCGATAGCTGGGAGCCAATGGAATTATTAAAACATGAAGCCAATGCAATCGGGTTTTATCTATCCGCCCATCCATTAGATACAATGAGCACCCAATTAAAAAGATTGAAAGTTGTCCAATTAATCGAAATAGAAGAAAAGCTAAGAGAAAACCCAACTTCCATTTTTAAAATGGCAGGGGTAGTTATTAGAAAACAAATTAGGGTAAATAAAAAAGGCAATAAATTTGCCTTCGCCCAAATATCTGACACGTCAGGAGTATTTGAAGTAATGATGTTCTCCGAAGTGTTATCGGCAAGCATGGATTACTTGAATGCCGGAACTGCCGTTGCAATTGGTTTATCGGTTAGTAGAAGAGATGGAGAATTAAGCTTCCTTGCCTCAAAAATAGAACTATTAGAAGATGCTTTAGCTTCCAATAAATCCGATACCAATATCTATATAAATAAAATAGATGCAGTTAAACCATTAAAAGAATTAATTCAGAATAATGGTAAAGGTAAAAGTAAGATAAGTCTTATTGTGGATAATAATGAGAATGAAGAAATCGAGATATCCATTCCTGGAGAATGGCTGATATTACAAGAACATATGAAATCATACCGTAAGATTGATGGGGTTCAGAATATTGTGGTTATATAGGTATTTTTCTTAGTATCCATAAATAGCAGATTTATAAATTTCACTATCCGTTAATTCAATATTCTTATATCCATAAACTGTAAATATATAAGGGATAAGATCTTGTCTTAGAGATAGTCTAGGGGTTATGGATTGAGTTATATCGAAGATCTCAGATGGATTGGCGTGATAGAAATCTGGATGTTGGTTTTGGTAGTTACTGGATAGGAAATCAGCGGCAAAGCCTTTATTCGATAATTTATGCATTTTG
>CALDHH010000115.1 GCA_937941575.1 uncultured Alphaproteobacteria bacterium
TTGATAAGATAATTAACGTCTAACTTATCACTTTCCAAAAGGGTTTTTGTAACATCGTAATTATTGTTCTTTATAGATTCTATTAAAGCTTTCTGACAGTTTTCTTTGGAGTTTTTTGTTTCTCCATAATGATCTAATATAATTTTAACTATTTCTGAATAGCCAAAAGAAGCCGCGGTTTCTATTGGTGATGATCCAATTATTTTGACATCAAAATCAAGGTTTTCATCTTTAACTAATAATTTTAAAACATCTACATTTCCTAGCAAAACAGCCAAACTAATTGGATTACAAGCGTCCCCATCTTTAAAAAGATTTAATTTTGGCTTATATTGCATCAATAATTCAATTACCTCATAATCACATTCTATAATCGCTTCCGATATTATAAATTTTGGAATATCCCTAACATTATACACAGTATTTATTATAGCTTTATTAATATCAAAACCGTCTTTATCCAAAAACTCCTGTACGTCTGAGACAGTTAAATTTGAACCGTTATTGGTAATAAGAACTAGTAGCTCTTCTACTGGACAAACACTCATATTTTTAAGCCTCCAATTTTTGTCCTTTTTGCCATCTTCTTTTTTATATTTGAAACTTTATTTGCATTTATTCGGGTTTCATTATTAAATTTATCTTGGAATCTAATCTCAACATCATCTAAATATCCCTTTAATAATGGCTCAATTAAACCACTATATTTAGGCTCTTCCGCATTTAAAATTAACTCTAAAACGCTATTCATAGCAGAATCTCTACTAGTGCTTACTCTATGAATATCCGCATCATGGTCTATTAATAATTTAATATAGATGGCAGAACTCTCGATACTCAAGCTGTCACAAGAATAAAAGACCTTCTCTAAAGCAGAATAACCACCCACTTCATAATTCACATCAACTTTACCACTCTTCAATAACAGCTTAGCAACAGCATAATGATCTCTATCTATTGAGGTCGCAAGAGCTTCTTGGCAGTTTATTATAGCTCTCTCTGTATCTCCACAATTACCCAATATAGTCTTTACAACATCAATATAACCCCAATATGCCGCAAGCTCTATCGGAGACCCACCTATAGATTTCAAGTTAAAATTTGCTCCCGATTTCATTAATAAATCTACAATATCTTTATCACCTCTCATCACTGCAGAATAAGTTGGGCCATAAGTTTCTCTATTGTCAAAATTAACTAAGCCTGGTGTATGTTGAACCAATAATTCAATAACATCATAGTCACATCTTTTAATCGCTTGAGTAATGATAGATGTTCTTACCTTATCAGGATAACTAGACACTTCTTTATTAATGTCAAAATCTTCATTATCTAAGAATATTTGAACATCTGAAGATTGTAGATTTCTTCCATATTTATCAATAAGATTCATTAATTTTTGCTCAAGACTTATACTCATCTTTTCAATCCCCCGATTTTGGGCTTTTTCGCCATTTTTCTTTTTATAACTGAAACTTGGGCTGCATTAATGGCAGTTTCTTTATTGAATTGTTTTTGTAATATATCTTTATGATCATTCAAATAACCGCTTAACATTGGCATTATCAAAGCATCATATTTCTCTTTATCTGAATCCAAAACTAATTCTAAAATAGTTTTTCCTTTTAGGGATGGAGTTGTATCTATTTTGTGAATATCCGCGCCATGATCGACTAATAATTGAGTGAATTTAGCACATTTTTCTATCCCCATATCATCGCAATAATGGAAAACAGTTTCCAAAGCCGAGATATTATCCAATAGATAATCTCCATCCACTCTACCGCTTTCCAGTAACATTTCTGCAATTTCATAACGATCTCTTGCTATTGCATAGATCAAAGCTTCTTGGCATCTACTCTTAGAGAACTCACAATCACCGTAGTGCTCCAATAGAATCTCAACAATTTCAATTTCATCCCAAACAACTGCCATTTCTATTGGGTAATAATTTATATATTCAAGATTAAGATTAGCCCCCGCTTCGACCAATAATTTTACAACATCAGCTCGCCCCTCCATTATCGCCATATGGATTGGATTAAAGCTTTGATCATTTTTGGAGTGATCCAAATCTGGTTTATATTGCATTAATAATTCAATAATATCGTAACTAGAATCCTTGATTGCTTGGGATATTATAAATTTAGGAGGCGCAGCACCATTTAGCAGCGCTTGATTAATATTAAAACCATCCGCCTCTAAAAGCGGTTTAATATCTTCTACTTTTAAATTCAGACCTTCATATTTAATAAGATCAAGTAATTTTTTCTCAATACTATCACTCATATCTTCAAGCCCCCAATTTTTGGTCGCGTAGCCATTTTCTTTTTTAAGCTTGAAACCTGAGCTAAATTTACTCTAGCTTCTTTATTAAGCTTTTCTTGAAATCTAATCTCAACATCTTCTAAATACCCTTTTAATAATGAATCTATCATGATCTCATATTCATAGTTTTCTGCATTCAATATTAAATCCAAAATATTTTTACCATCTGAGTTTAACTGAAGAATATCAGCACCATGATCAATTAATAATTCAAAATATTTACAGTATTTTTCT
>CALDHH010000116.1 GCA_937941575.1 uncultured Alphaproteobacteria bacterium
AATACAGCTGATATTTTTACATTCGGGTTTAAATCCATATAAGATTTTAACTTAGCTGCACTAATTGCTGAATCAACTATCTCACCATCCGATATGATTACTAAATCCTGTTTATCATTACAGCCTGAAGTAATTTTATTTGCTAGTCCAATAGCAGAAGAGAATTCTGAACTACAATTTAAGCCTCTCTTAATTTCATTTTTTACTAAAGTATTATAAGATTCATTTGCACTTAAAATTAAGCTCGGGTTACTGTTACCATATAAAGCAATATTGGTAGGCTTATCGGTTGTAAGATTTGAATCAAGTGCTTCAGATACGGCTTTACCGATGCCCCCGCTCATTGATCCAGAGCCATCAATTAAGAAAGTACATTCTCTTTCAAGAGGTGTTGGGGTCCCAAGTTTGTGTATTGTCATTTTTTTATCTCCGTTAAATATTAGTTAATCATTAATTAATTGTTAATTATGTATAACAAAGATATTTTAGTATGCCAATAACTAAATTAACTCAACCATCTCCGCAAAGGAATTGACTTGTTTAACGCCGTATTTATTGGCAACGATATCGACATTACCTTTACGCCAAAAGCCTTCTGGGCAGAAGCAGATCATTTTTTCTGGATTTGCTTTGGCGAAGATTCCGAATTCTAATAATGTTATTGGGGATTTGGTGCCTGGGGAGAAATAGAATACTACTTTATCGGCATCTTCCAATGCATTTAATTCCCACTCCACTTGTTCTCTGAATTGAGTATTTTCAATTGTTTGCTCCCATGAAGCATCCCAATCATCACGTCTTGGGTTGAATATTAATATATCCTGCCCTTCCAAATCTTTAACCAATCTATCTTGCCACAGCTCAGCTACTCCCATTTCAATGCTGCCTGCTAAGAATACAGATTTCTTTGCTTTATGTTCTTGATAAGAATTAGGGGCTTGTATATGTATCATTTTATTATCCTTTAAAAAATTAATTAAGATGCAATTTGGCTTAAGGCTTCATTTAGTTTTGAGATTACTAATTCCGCTTCTTGTTTTTTTGTTTTCTGTTCTGCCACAACTTGTTCTGGGGCTTTCGCCAAGAAACCTTGATTAGACAGTTTTTTATTAATTCTATCGACATCAATGCTAAGTTTATCAATCTCTTTTTGTAATCTTGCTTTTTCAGCATCAAGATCAATTACATCCGAAATTGGTAACATAATCGTCATTTCATCAATTACTATCTGGGCTGATCCTTGTGGAGCATCGCCATCAATCAATTCAACATTTTCAATTCTAGCAAGGCGTTTAATAATGCCTTCATGTTTATTCAATGCTTGTTTATGATCTTCTGAGATGCCTTTTACCAACATATCAATAAATGATTTTGCAGGTACTCGTTTATCAGCACGCACACTACGGATTTCAGTGATTACATTGATTGCCCAATTTACTTCCAGAATAGATTTCTGATCAATCAAGCTGGCATCAAATTTTGGCCAAGCGTGATCTTGCAAGAATTCATTACTATCTTCTGCAATATCATTAATTGCGTAATATAATTCTTCCGTAAGATATGGCATAATTGGGTGAAGTAATGTAACAAATTGATTTAAAACCCAAGCAGTTGTCTCTTTGGTCTCAATAATTAATTCTTTATCATCACCGCTTAACATCGGTTTTGTAAATTCCAGATACCAATCACAGAAAATCTTCCATGAGAAACTATATAAACCATTGGCAGCATCATTAAATTTATAATCATCTAATGCAGCTTCAACTTTTACCCCTGCATCCGCAAGCTCAGATATAATCCATTTATTAATTTCATGTTTTACATTGGCTGGATTAAATTCTGGATTTGGAATACATTCATTCATCTGACAATATTTGGTGGCATTCCAAAGTTTTGTAGTGAAGTTTCTATAACCCTCTACCCTAGTTTCCGATAATCTAATATCACGACCTTGGGCAGCCATAGCAGCCAAAGTAAATCTTACAGAATCCGCTCCGAATTTTTCAACTAATTCAATTGGGTCAATTACATTGCCTTTGGTTTTTGACATTTTTAAACCATTTTCATCACGAACCAGTGCATGCATATATATTTTCTTAAATGGAACTTCGCCCATAAAATGAATACCAAACATCATCATCCGTGCAACCCAGAAGAATATAATATCGAATGCAGTTACCAAAGTATCTGCTGGATAATATTTTTGTAATTCCGCAGTATTATCTGGCCAACCAAGAGTTGAGAATGGCCATAAAGCCGATGAGAACCAAGTGTCTAAAACATCACTTTCTCTAGTTAATTCAACTTTGCGTCCATAATGTTTTTCTGCGGCTGATAAAGCTTGTTCTTCGCTTTCTTCCACAAATATTTCACCATCTTCACCATACCAAGCAGGGATTTGATGTCCCCACCATAATTGCCTTGAAATACACCAAGGTTGGATATTCCGCATCCATTCAAAATAAGTCTTCTCCCAGTTTTTTGGAATAAACTCTACTTTGCCCTGCTCCACTGCTTCAATTGCAGGTTTTGCCAGAACTTCGGCGTTACAATACCATTGCTCGGTTAAATATGGCTCGATTACAATTGATTTTGTTTTTTCATCATGTGGAACAGTGTGAACATGATCTTCAATTTTATCAACTAAACCTAATGCTTCCATTTCTTTGACAATTAATTTTCTTGCTGCAAATCTTTCCATCCCCTGATATTTCTCGGGTGCATTTTCATTGATATGGGCATTTTTATCAAAGATATTTAACATCTCTAAATCATGGCGTTTACCAACTTCAAAATCATTGAAATCATGAGCCGGTGTTATTTTAACTGCACCTGATCCCTGTTCCGGATCTGCGTATTCATCGGCAATAATTGGGATCACACGTCCAACTAATGGCAAGATAACATTCTTGCCAATTAAATCTTTATATCTTACGTCATCTTTATTAACCGCAATCGCCATATCACCCAATAAAGTCTCTGGTCTTGTCGTTGCGATAGTTATGAATTTGCTTGAATCTTCTTCTAATGGGTATTTAAAATGCCAAAAATGGCCGTTAACTTCGATCTGTTCGACCTCTAAATCAGATACCGCAGTATGCATCTTTGGATCCCAATTTACCAAGCGGTTATCTTTATAAATCAAGCCTTCTTTATATAATTGAGTAAATGCTTTTACAACGGCTTTTGACATTCCGTCATCCATGGTAAATCTTTCACGTTCCCAGTCTGGAGATGCTCCTAATCTACGCAATTGATCGGTAATAACTCCGCCAGATTCTTCTTTCCATTCCCAAACTTTTTCCAAGAATTTTTCACGACCCATTTCTTGTCTTTTCAAGCCTTTTTCTTCCAATTGCCTCTCAACAATCATCTGGGTTGCGATACCTGCGTGATCGGTTCCTGGTTGCCAAAGAACATCACGGCCACGCATTCTCTCAAATCTTGACAATATATCTTGTATAGTATGGTTTAAAGCATGCCCAATATGCAGGCGACCTGTTACATTCGGCGGCGGCATTGGGATTGTGTATGGTTTATTATTGCTATCTACTTTCGCAGCAAAACAGCCATTCTTTTCCCAGTTTTTATATTTTTTTTCTTCAACTGCCTTTGCGTCAAAATTCTTATCTAACATCTTTATTTGCCTTTATATATTACAGATTTGAATGTTAAATATAGTGATAAACAGCCCATATAGTCAAGATTTCTTTAATAATTTTAGATCAATAGAATTCATTTGACAGAAAGCAATTAATTATGTTATGAATACTCAACTCACAATTTATTTATTAAGGTGTATAATGTTAAAAGACAAGAAATATAAGTTTGCCAGAGATTTTAATAACATGTCTGCTAAAACCTTTTTTGGTAGTGTATTTGGTATTCCACTAATTGCCGCCATCTCAACAGCATCCTTAATTACCGATACCACTCCGAAATATAGCTTAGATAGTTTTTCAACATCAGACACTGCTGTAAAAGTTGAATATTTAGAGAAAGAAATGGATAAAATAAATACTGACTTTATTGACAGCAAAGAGAGGCTTGATGAAATAGATGCAATTAAATTTGCACAAGGTTCTGACGCTGTAGAACAATTATATATAGAGCATGAACAATCCGTTGAAGAAATTACGGCTGATTTTGAAGAATTCAGATATGATTTATTTGCAACTGGTATATCAGAGGAAGCTATCCAGGATATTTCCGTTACCTTTAACAATCTTCCCGTATCAAATAATTTTGATTTAGGGATAACTCCAGAAAATGTAATCGCAATAAATGATGTAATGAAAGGTATAGATAAAGAAAGACATCGCTATACTACAGATTTAAGATCTGATTTTACAGGAAAAGTGTAAGAGAGTGCCAATTCTGCCGTAAAAAACAATTATGATTCTTTTATTGGAAATTTCGCTATTATTTTCCTTCCCTCCGTCCTAATAATTTTACTCTCAACGCTTTTCTTTCATGAATCAAAACTACAAAAAAGATGGGTAAGAGAAGGCCCAGAAGAAAAAAAGAAAAAGCTTAGCCCTACAAACCCCAACTCATCAAATAAGTTATAATTATTTAGAGAAAACATCATAATGAAAAAAGTAAAATATGGAATTGCTAAATTCTTTGAAGAAAACATTAATACTACCCTTACAACAGGTGCATTTATTATACCTGCTATTGCTGCGGTTTCAACCGTATCTATGCTAACCGATGATGCTCCCCAATTTGATTTAGATAGTTTTACAAATTCAGATACTGCTGCAAAGGTTGAATATTTAGACAGAGAAATGCATGAGATAAATACTGATTATATTGAAAGCAGAAGTAACCTAAATAAAATAAACGCCATGAAACTTGAACAAGGTGCCGATGCAGTAAAAGAACTATATATCGATCATGAGCAAGCTGTTGAAGAAATCACAACTGATTTCAAGCAATTTGAATATGATTTATTTGCAATGGGTATTTCTGAGAAAGACATGCAAACTATCTCGGTTAGTTTTAATGATCTGCCAATAGCAAGTAACTATAATCTTGGAGTTAATCAAAACAATGCAGTGGTCGTAAATGATGCAATTCAAGGCTTTGATAAAGAAAAATATGGCTATACAGAAGATTTAAGGGGTAAATTCACTGAAGCTGTTAAAAAGAAAGTTAAATCTTCTATGAAAGATACTAGAACTTCTGATTTCATTATATTATCGATGATTACATTCTTGCCTTATTTTTTAATAGGTTTGTTTTCTACTATAGCTTTTGGAAATTCAAATTTACGTAGTAGATGGTTGGAAGACAAACCAGAAGATAAAAAAACACTAAGCCCAAGCAACCCAAATAAATCAAATAAGTTATAAGAACCGAGAGACAGGAATATTCAGATGGAAAAATTAAAATACTATTGCGCCAAATCTTTTAATATGATTGTAAAACCCGTTGCGATAGCGATACCTTTAGTGACTGGATATAATGCAGCGGCTTGGATGAATGCTGATCTAGATAATTACACCACACCTCAAACAGAACAATTTGAAGCTTCTTTAAATAAACATATGAAACAGATGGAACAAACTTATACATCGATAGAAGACAGTGTGATATTAATCCAATCTGAAAGATATGAAGTTGGAGAACAGGCAACCACCCAAAGACTTATTGAAAATAATGCTCGAGCAGAACGCTTAGAAGCTGACATTAAAGATTTTGAATATAATCTGGCATTCAGTCAATTAAGTGAAACTAGTGTTAGTCAGGTAATTGAAGAATTTAATGGTTTAAGAATATCAGAGATCTATGAACTACCTAGCATTTATCGAATTGATGTTCTTAATGAAGCTAGAAAAGAAATGAAATCTAGCTTGAAACAACCAACAACAGCAAAAGAAAAACAGAAGAATTTAGACAAATTATACAGAGAAGTAGATACCCTTGATAGCGACAATGATATCTTCTCAGTAATATTTGCCTTTGCTATGACTGGTTTAAGCTTTGCGTTTATTGCCTCTCCTTTAGAAAATCTTGTTTTAAAAAATAAAACTTTAAATGAATGGAAGAGAAATAGCCCTGCTAATAGAAGAAAAAAATTAAAACCTGTAAATCCAGACAGAACAAGAAAATTATAATAATCAAAGGAGATTTAAAATGGACAATCTAAAATATTATTTCGCAAAAACATTTAATAAAGTTAGTATACCACTAGTTTTTTTAACTTCATTAGGTGTGGGCTCTGGAACTGCAATAATGGTTAATGATGACTTAGATAATTATACAACGCCTGAAACCATATCAAGTTTGGCAAATATTAACCAAGAAATGCAAGAATTAGAAAAGCAATATTTGGTTATAGAAGGCAATAAAAATTCAATAAAGCAAGCTGAAGTTTCTGTTGGCAAAGAAGATACAATGGCAAGATATAAAGCTAACAATAAATTAGTTGATGACTTGAGCAGTGAATTAAAAGATTTTGAATATGATCTAATGTTCAGTGGTCTATCTGAAACCAATCTCATGCAAGTAATAGAAGAATATAATGGTTTAAAAATTTCAAATATTAATGAATTAATACATACTGGTTATATAGATAATTTTAATGATAGAGCCAACAATAATCCAGAATTATTGAAATATCCATTATCACAGGAAGACCGTGAAGCAGAATTAGAAAAGGAATATATCAGAGTAAAGAACCATGCAGAAGATAATGATTTTGGTGCTTCTATTTTAGCTTTATTATCAGCAATAGCTACCTTTGTCTTATTAGCAAAACCACATGATAAATTTGTTGGAAGTGAGAGATTAAAACGCTGGGGAGAAAATAAGCCCGGCAATAGAAGAAAAAAGCTAAACCCTGCAGCAAAAAATAATTCAAACACAAAATCTCTATAAGATATAATTTCAAGGAATACTAATGGATAAGATAAAGAGCGGAATTGCTAAAAACTTTAATAAATATACAAGACCGATAACATTGCCAGTTATGATTTTATCTGGAGTAATGGGAAATATATTAGTGGATAATAGCTTTCATGAGATAGATAGTTACACTAACTCAGATACAGTGGAGAAAGTTGAATATTTCGAAAGTAGAATAGCCAAGCTTAATACTGATTTTATTAATAATAAAAATGTTACTAATCAATTATTATTTCAGGAAAACTCTGCTAAAGAAGCCTTAGAATTAGAGGCTTTAAATGCAAGTTTTGTAGAGACAGCTAATAAGGAAATCAAAGACCTTGAATACTCCCTATTATTTAGTGGAATTTCAGAACAAGATGTAATTGATATAACTTATAAATTTAATGAGATGGAAATCAGCTCTGAAAGTAACTTAATTCGTGATTATAGAGTAAATAGATTAGATGCTCTTAATGATGTAATTTCAGATAATAATCGAGATCAATTAATAAGTATAACTACTGCAGAAGACAGAGAGAAAAGAATAAATGATATATATTCAGGTATAAGAGACAAAGCTTTTTTAGAAGGGGCTGTAAAGACACTGGGATCAGTTGTTAGCTTTTTTCTTCCTCTGATTATTATTGCTTCAATATCCACCTCTGGAAAACTAAAAGAATGGAAAAATATAGAACCAACAAATCGTAGAAGAAAAAAACTTAAACCTGCAAGTAAAGATAACAACCCAAAATCATTAAATTAAGGTGGTAAAAAATGAGTAAAACAAAAAAAATATTAGCCCATAGCTTTAATATATTAAGGATACCGGTAGCAGTTCCTCTATCTATTGCTGTTGGTTTGGGAGTAACTAAGAATATTGCACAAGATATATACGAGCTTGATGATTACTC
>CALDHH010000117.1 GCA_937941575.1 uncultured Alphaproteobacteria bacterium
GTCTTGGCGGCATTGGTGCGAGTATTCATCTCACCAGATGTCTTCCAAGAATATTTCGGCCCAACCTTGGTTGGATTGGGATTGGCAACTTTATTTGCAACAATAATCGAAGTTTGTTCCGAAGGCACAACCCCTCTGGCCGCAGACATGCTAACAAGAGCAAATGCACCGGGTAATAGCTTCTCATTCATGATGACTGGGGTCTCAACCGATTACACCGAAGTTATGGTTTTAAAAGATACTACTAAATCATGGAAAATTGCTTTATTTTTACCTTTGGTAACAGTACCGCAAGTGATATTCTGTGCATTGATTATGAATGGAACGATAGGATTTTAAAAATGAATAAATGGCAAAAAATGCAAGATGATATTGGTGAGTTTTGTGATAAGACTTTTGGGCAATCTACTATAACTTCAAAACTTATCCATCTACGGGAAGAAATTGATGAGGTTGAGGCGGATCCGTCTGATATAATTGAATGGGCGGATTGTACGATACTTTTGCTTGATGGCTTAAGGAAGGCTGGTTATTCAACCGAAGACCTACATGATGCGATGCTCAAAAAGATGGAAATTAATAGAAATCGTAAATGGGGTGAGATGGATGAAGATGGCGTTGTTAGGCATGTTAAGTAATGAATGTCTAAATTGGGTCTAAGAATTTTCTTATCTCTTCTCTATTTTTCAACCTTATAACTTTATTAGAGTCTGATTTTAAAATGGCCTGTTCTATGCCTTTTCTTTCTTTTTGAAAGAAGATGTTATATAGAAAAACTAAATCTAATCTCTCTGGGCATCCTTTTAATTCTGATCTAGGATTTATTCGGTGCTTCCACCATCTGGTTAATACATTTAAGGCTGATTTATAGCCCTTTAAATCAATATATATTATTATATCTGATTTATCTAATCTCTGATAATAATCGGCGTCAATATAACCTTCGATAATCCAAGTGTCTTTTTCTGTAATTTTAAATTCTGCTTTTTGCCATTCAGCTTCTGGGACTTCGGTCCAATTTTCTTTCCAGAATAATGTATCCATATGATATACAGGCAAGGATAATTTCTTTGATAATTCTCTGGATATAGTCGTCTTGCCTGACCCACTGATGCCAAGGACAGATATTTTTCTTGCTTGCTTAATCACTGATCATTTCAACCCATTTACATTTACTCTTAACTAGCTCATCCGTGCTATCTGTACCAATTCCATTGGCAATGATCTTTAGGACTCTTTCATCTGCTTCGTAATTATTATGAGCATCTGCAGGATTGGCAACTGTTCCCAAACCCGGGATAGAAGTTACTTTGGCAACGTTTAAATTAACATTTAAAACCTTTGGGCAAAGCCTTGAATCTAAGCTTTTCTCTGCAAATTTTGGCGGAATTGCATAGCTTAAAATATCATTTGGGTCAGTAAATGCGATTATTAATAATTGCTCTAACAGTTTATCATTATATTTTGTGCCATCTTGCTTACAATAATCATTTATCTGATTGGTTATCTTTGGATTATCCTGCCCAACTTGTAATAGTGGCAATTGATTAGCTAACATATAAATTGGAATTGTTTTATTACGAAGGATAGATACAACTTGCTGATTGCCAGCTGTTTTACTTGCCAATGCTTTCTCTAGGATAAATTGAGCAGTATCTACTGCAATCCTGCTACCCAAGCTATGGGTTAAGAATATTAGATTATCGTCTTTTACCTTCTTAACTTTCATTGTGAATGGATTACAAGTTACCTCTTCCCCATCATTCAAATCAGCCCAATCATTGCTTAACATCACACAAATTGATTGTGTAACAGCAGATCTAATCTTATCACGTTTTGGGCCAAGATAGATCATCGGATCAGTAATATTCTCGTTAAAAAATTCTTTCATTAATTGGTTTAAGCCTGCTCTTTTAAAGCTATATTCACCAGAGCTATCAAATGCAATTAATTCTTTTTCTGGAATTGTAATTGGCGACCAAGTAATCTCATAGAATAGGATCTCTTTATTGCGTTCTTTATTTAAATGTCTAGTAATACGAAGATTGGCCAGCGGTAATTTAGTATCATCAAGTGGATCAAGTTCTTTAGATGCCATGATGGTGATGTCTTTGTATTTTTCTTGCATTACATTCATGCCAAGTTCTTGCATTAAATTATCAGATAATTTAGTTGAATGCCCCGGTATATGATCACCAACCCCATGCACCATTAGGATTTTGGTTTTTTTACCATCTATCTTTTGCTTTTCTAAGTTTTTATTAACTCCGTAAAAGGGGCTACCTTTAATTTCACATTTTCTATTATCAACATCTTCTTGATTGATGATGGCCTCGGTTATGCCTCGACTGATACTAGTACAGCTTGATACAGATAGAACCAAAAATATTAACGCTATTATCTTAAAAAAATTTTTCATTTGAGGATTATATGCTATAACTTGATTTATGCAAGCCATACAAGATATAGAAAATAACCAGACGGAATTAGACCCAAATATAATTCAAGCAAAAGCATCAAACCCATTATCTAGTGTATGGGTTGGAGCTTCGGCTGGTACAGGGAAAACTAAGATTCTAACTGACCGAGTATTACGTTTATTATTACCACATGGTAATGATGAAATTGGCTATACCGCAACTGACCCATCCAAGATCCTATGTATTACATTTACGAAGGCTGGGGCTGCGGAAATGGCGAATAGAGTTAATAAGGTTTTGGGCGAATGGGCGGTGATGGATGCTGATAAATTAATCGGGAATTTAACTAGCTTGCTTGGGCATTATCCAGATGATGAAACTATTATCCATGCTAGAAAACTATTTGCTAAAGTGGTTGATGTGCCAGGGGGCATGAAAATTCTAACTATTCATTCTTTTTGCCAATCAATCTTGGGGCGTTTCCCATTAGAAGCCGATGTATCACCAAATTTTGAAGTAATGGATGATAGAACAACTTATGAATATTTAAATAAATGCCAAAGAGATGTAATTAACCAAGCTTATCAAGATAGGGATGCTGATATCGGACAAGCGATGGAGAATTTAACTTCTCTATTAGATTTAGACAGCATGACAGATATCATGGGTATATTATCAAATAATAGAGGGCAGTTCTTAAATCTTATCCGTGAATATCAAGGAGTTGATAATTTAATTGATGCGATCTATCAAAGATTAGAAGTTGATAAATCCGATAGTGAAGTAAATATATTAAGCAAATTCAAGTCTGATTTGGAATTAAGGCGAGTAAAACTGCATCAAGCCTGTTTGGTATTATTGGATAGCACAAGTAAAACTGATATTGCCAAAGGTCAAAAAATTGCATCTTATTTAGATGGCAGTTCAGATTTTAATGAATATAAAACAGCATTTTTAACAGGAAAAGATGAACCATATTCAAAACCAGCAACCAAAAAACCAATAGAAATATTTCCAGATATTGTTCAAATAATGCAGATGGAAGCGGATCGAATTATTTTGGTTTTAGAGCGGGTTAAGACTGTTAATCTTGCCAAAAATACTGAGAGCTTGCTTCATATTGGTGGGATGGTTATTGAGAAATATCAACGAATGAAGGTTGAAAACGCTCTCCTAGATTATGATGATTTGATTTATAAGGTAAAAGATTTACTGGCAAGCCCAGATAGAGCCGCTTGGGTTTTATTTAAGCTTGATGGTGGCATAGATCATATATTAATTGATGAAGCTCAGGATACTAACCCTGATCAATGGAAAGTTATTAAGAATCTAACCTCAGAATTTTTTGCAGGAACTGGTTCTCGTGATGAAAATATAATTAGAACTATTTTTACCGTTGGTGATGAAAAGCAATCAATATTCTCTTTCCAAAAAGCTGATCCAAAAGAATTTGAGAATATGCGTAATTACTTTGCTGAGAAAGTAATTAATGCAGATAAAAGCTGGACGCCTGTTGATATGAATATTTCATTTAGATCGACTGAGGCAATATTAACCTTGGTTGATGCAGTATTTAAAGATGAAAGAGTTAAATCAGGGGTGGTTTTTGCCCAAAACCCGAATATAGAGCATATCTCTTTTAATAAAGGTAGGGCAGGCTTAGTTGAAATTTGGCCAGTAATTCCAAAACCAGTTAAGCAAGAAGTTAATTCTTGGGAGATGCCAGAGAAGACTAATATTATAAAATCCCCTCAATTGATATTATCTGAAAAAGTTGCTGATACAATTCGGGAATGGTTGGATGATAAAGAAATATTAGAATCCACTGGCAATCCAATCCAACCAAAAGATATAATGATATTGGTTAGAAGCCGTGGTAAAATTGTTGAAAAATTAGTAACCGCTTTAAAATTAAGAAAAATTCCAGTCTCTGGGGTTGATAGAATGGTTCTAACCGAGCAATTAGTTGTCCAAGATTTATTATCATTTATTAATTTTGCCTTGCTACCCGAAGATGATTTGAATCTAGCAACTATCTTAAAAAACCCAGTAATCGGGCTTAATGAAGATGAATTATTTGAAATCGCTTATGATCGCCCATCAAGCCTATATGAAGCATTAAGAATAAAACGACCAGATATTCATCAATATTTAAGAAATATTTTAAGAAAATCAGGTTATATGACTCCTTATGATTTCTTGGCTAATATCTTAAATGCCCCATGCCCAAATGATGAAATAAGCGGAAGACGTGGCTTCTTATCAAGGCTTGGATTTGATAGTATGGACGCGATGGAAGAATTGCTAAATGCTAGTTTAGAATATTCTATGGCTCATATCCCATCATTACAGAAATTTATTGCTTGGTTCAAAACTGGGCAATCAGAAATTAAACGAGATCAAGAACAATCTGGGGCGAATATGGTCAGGATAATGACTGTGCATGGTTCCAAAGGCTTGCAAGCCCCGATCGTATTCTTACCTGATACAGTTTCTAGACCAAAAGATAATGCTGCGAAAAGCCCAAAATTATTATGGGATAACAAAGCGGATAAACAACTACCTTTATGGGCACCTGCATCATTAATGCGGGATAGTAATTTTGAAGAATTGCTAAATATATCAAATATAAAAGATGAAGAAGAATATAAAAGACTGTTATATGTTGCCTTAACTAGGGCCGAAGATCGATTATATATTTCTGGATTTGAAAGCAAGTCAAAACCGCAAGAAGATTCTTGGTATAAAATGATCGAGCCACATGTAAAGGAATTGGGTTTAGAAATTGAATTCAAATTAAAAGACTTCCCAGTCGCAGAGGGCGAAGAAGGTTTAAAAGCCTATAGATTCAAACAAATCCAAACCGCAGAATTAAAGAAAACTGATCAAGAAGGGGTTAGAATAACTGCCGATAGCGTACCAGATTGGTTTAGAAATAATCCAAATATGGAACCAAGCCCACCAAAACCATTAATGCCGTCCAAACCATCCGAGCTTGAACCAAGCATTAACTCACCATTAGGTAGCGATGAAGGTTGGAGATTTAAACGAGGTAATTTAACTCATAAATTATTGGAATTCTTACCTGAATTACCAATAGATAGACGTTATGATTCAGCAATTAGATATTTACAAAATGCTGATATTCCAGAACATCTGCAAGAACAGATCGCAGTTGAAGTAATAAAAGTATTAAACCATCCAGAATTTTCAATAGTATTTGGAATAAATTCCATAGCTGAGATTCCAATTACAGGAATGATAAATGGTAAAGTGATAAGCGGTAAAATAGATAGGCTATATGTTGATCAAGATATGGTAATGATAATAGATTATAAATCCAATCGCCCATCCCCAAAATCTGAAGATTTAGTTCCAGAGATTTATATTAATCAAATGCAATCATATAAAGAGATCATCAAGAAGTTATACCCAAATCGTCAAATAAAAACTGCTTTGTTATGGACGGATGAACCAAGATTAATGGAATTGAATTTATAATCCAGAAGCTCTAGCAACTTTTTTAATATTAGCATATCTTTTCGTGAAACTTGGATGGGTAGAGTTCAATTCCTTAATCTTTTTAAATGCATTAGAAACGTAACCTTTTGGCTTTAACTTGCTCTTTTGTTCAATTCCAGCAAGATTTTGGTAGCTTTTAGCTATTTTAGATAAAGAATCTACCATTTATTTATACCTTATATGATTATTTTAACATAAATATAATCGTTAAATATAAAATTGTCAATAAGAATATGAAAATAAGCTTTAATTTATAATTTTTTTAAGTCTTGACTAAGATATCAAGTGATTTAGTTTAATGGTATCAAGTTATTTTAATAAGCGTTCTTTATAAGGAGAAG
>CALDHH010000118.1 GCA_937941575.1 uncultured Alphaproteobacteria bacterium
CCATCAAGTTTGCTATTTTCTAACCAGATATCAAGTATTACTAAATCAGGGGTTTTTTGCTTAATTGCAGCAAGTGCTTCATCTGAATTTGATGCTTGTCTTATTGAATGGCCTTCATCTTCTAAGATTCCTTCCATTACCATTCTTATATCTTCTTCATCATCAATAATTAAAATATCTGATTTCATGGGTTTAACCTTAATTATCTTTTGGAAATGAAACTATTATATGGGCACCGCTTTTGAAATCTTTATTATCAGGATTGGATTTATCAATATCTTCCAATTTAATATCTCCTGAATGGTCTTTTAAAATTTTCTTTACAATTGCTAATCCCAAACCTGTTCCCTTTTTTCTTGTTGTTATATATGGCTCTGTTAACTTATCTCGGTTCTCTGATGGTAATCCAATACCATTATCAATAATCTCAATGATTATATTATCAGATTTATTAGATAGTTTAACAAAAATTTCACCATTTTCAATACTACTTTCTGTAATTGAATCAATTGCATTTTGGAGTAGATTTGTAATTACTTGAGTAATCTGTTCTTTATCACATTTGGCAAATATATTTTCCTCAAAGCTAAAAAATTCAAAACTAATTTCTGGATGAGCTTGCTTTTGCAATAAATAAGCTGATTTGCAAATATCAATTACATCAGTTTTATTCTTAATGGATGTTGGCATGCGAGCAAAGTCCGAAAATTCATTAACCATGCGCCCAATTACATCAACTTGTCTGATGATCGTATCAATACATTTTGAAAATGTTTCTGGATCCTCTTTGATCTGTTTTAAATATTTACGCTTTAACCGCTCTGCTGATAATTGGATTGGAGTTAATGGATTTTTAATTTCATGCGCAATTCGCCTAGCTACGTCAGACCAAGCAGATTGCCTTTGAGCTGCAACTAATAAAGTAATATCATCAAATGTTACAACTGCCCCCACATCTTCGCCCTTACCCTGCTCCACTGTTACACGAACAAGTAATATTTTAATAATCTCTTGATTGCCTTCTTTAACAATATATTCAATTTGACTTTCACCAGGCTTTTCTGGGTTTTTAAAGGCCTCTCTAAATGCTCCTTCAATCTCTGGAATTAGCTCTAGTAAGTCTCGGTTAATTAATTCAGGTTGATTTAATTGTAACAAATCAAGGGCGGTATTATTTACCAAAGTAATTACCCCCCGATTATCCAATCCAATTACCCCAGATGAAGCACCAGATAATACCGCCTCTGTAAATCTTCTCCGTTCATCAAGCTTAAAATTGGCTTCCATTACTTGATCGCGTTGCAATTCTATTTGCTTGGTCATATGGTTAAATGCGATTGCCAATTGACTGATCTCATCATCATTGGTTGTCTCGTCAATTCTCACGGATAAATCACCGGAGCTTATTCTTGCCGATGCCCTAATTAAGTCACCAATGGGTTCAATCATTTTTTGCGATAACATCAATCCAAGCCAGATAGATATAAATAACAATATAAAGGCAACAACCAAGAATAAAATTGTAACAGATATTTGTAGCTGAGATCTCTTATCTTCTAACTCTGTATATTCTTTAACTGCAGCTTTTACTGATTCCAAATGTGATACAACTTTTGCATCAACAAAGCGCCCTGCTAATAAATAAGCGTCTGAGAAATTATCTAATTTTATTAAAGCTCGAATTTTATCATAATCTTCACTTAGTAATAAAACGACATCTTCACTTTCAGCTTTATATAAATCTTCATCGCTAATTGGGTTAAATATCAAAGAGAATGATAAATCAGATTTTGCCAAAATCTCACGTGATTTATTAAAGACTATAGCTTCCGATAGATTTCTTAATTGAGCTTGAGTTTGCACAAATTTACTAAAGCCTTTCTGATTACCTAATAACAACCCAGAATCTCGATTTAAATCATTACCCATTGCTAAAATATCAACTCTCATTACATGTTGATGTTCTTCTAAATAAGCTTTTGCAACAGTCATTGATTCATTAACAGCAGTACTTACCCGATCATTAAACCAAGATTGAATACCGAAATAGAAGAATAATACAGAAAATACGGCCATGATAACGGCAGGAGTTGCAGCAAGTAAGCTGAACATGAATACTAATCGAGCATGGATTTTTGATCCCGCAATTCCTTGTTTATTTTCAACCCATAGGCTAGCCACTTTCTTGGCAACAATTATCCCAAGCATTAATAATAAGATTAAATCTAAGTTTAGTAGCCAGTAAACTGTATTGGTATCATAGTATTTTGTGGTAAGTGATATATAGGTTGCAATACAAGAGATAAATGCAGATATCCCCAACACAGCAGCAATTCGGCGCGATATTATAGGATCATTAAAAATATCCATTATTTTTTTTAGTAATAATGAAGATATTGATTTATCTTTAATTTTTCTAATATTCAAATATTCCATATTACTTTCTTATAATATCAATTCCAAGTTCGGTTATTTTTTTTCTTAAAGTGTTTCTATTTAAGCCTAAAACCTCTGCTGCTTTTATTTGATTACCATTAGTAGCAGTCAAGGTTTTAATAATTAATGGCTTTTCTACCTCAACCATAATCCTATTATATAAACCTCTACTTGGTAATTCACCTGCATGAGCTTTAAAATAAATATCTAATTGTTGTTCTACTAATTCTGATAAAGGTAAACTATCATTTTTTTCTATTTTTTGCACGTTATTATCTTGATTAATATCAATTTCAGATAAAATAATATCAGCTCCAATTTCTTTATGTGGATATAGAGTTATTAAACGATCCATTACATTCTTCAATTCACGGATATTCCCTGGCCAATGGTATTGCTTTAAAGCCTTAAATGCTTCTGAAGAAATTACCTTATCCGATTGTTTTTCATTGATAAAATACTTAGATAGATCTTCAATATCAGTTAGCCTATCTTTCAAAGCTGGGATTTTTAATGTAACCACATTCAATCTATAATATAAATCCTCTCTAAACTTACCTTGGCTTATCATTTCCTCCATATTTCTATGGGTGGCGGCAATTATTCTTATATCAGTGCTAATTTCTTCATTACCACCTACTCTAGTAAATTTTCCAGTTTGCAAAACTCTAAGCAGCCTAGTTTGGGAAGATAATGGCATATCACCAATTTCATCTAAGAATAAGCTACCTTTATTTGCTTGCTCAAACTTACCAATCTTGCGGTTAACTGCCCCAGTAAATGCGCCTTTCTCATGTCCAAATAATTCTGATTCAATTAAATCATGTGGGATAGCTGCCATATTTACTGCGATAAATTCGCCATTTTTATATGGACTAAATCTATGAACCGCATTGGCAATTACTTCTTTACCAGTACCTGATTCACCACGAATTAATATACTCAAATCAGAACCCATTAATCTGGCAATCATTCGATAGATTTCTTGCATTGCTGCAGATTTACCAATTAAGCCTGTATCTTGCTCAATTACATCAATATCTTGCAATTTCTGTTTTGCTGGTTTTTGTATATTTATATTTCTATCAACAATTTCTATTAGCTCTTTTAAGTCAAAAGGCTTTGCCAAGCAATCAATTGCTCCATTGGTTTTAGCAGTAATTGCTGTTGATAAAGTATTCTGGGCGCTGATTACAATTACTGGAATATCAGGTCTTAGTTCATGAATTTTTGGAATTAAATCAAGCCCGTTAATATCTGGCATAACTACATCGGTAATAATAATATCACCAATGCCGTTTTGGACAGTCTCCAAAAGTTGAGCACCATTTGGATAGGCTTTTATATTATAATCTGCTTTTTCTAATGCTCTCGTTACAATAATTCGAATACTTGCATCATCATCTGCCAATAATACTGTTTTTTTATTCATCTAACTTATATCCTTTGCCATGGGTAGGCTTACCTTGAAGATTGTCTGATTATCCTTGCTCTCACAGGAAATAATACCATTATGATCATTTATAAGTTTTGCCGTGATTGATAAACCGAGACCAGAAGAGTTAGCTGGCTTAGTTGTAACGAATGGATCAAATATATTATCTCTAACTTCTTCATCTATACCAATTCCATTATCAATAATAGAAATTATAATTGGCAGTTTTTGGGTTGTTTTGGTATTTATTTTTGGGTCTAAATCAAAACTTGTCTTAACTATAATCTCACTATTGTCAGAGCTTGCCTCAATCGCATTCTTAACCAAATTTAAAAAAGCCTGTATAGCCAAGTTCTTATTGGCATGTATCTTTGGTAATGATGGGTCATAAATTCTATTAATTTTAATATTACTATCATTAGATAGTAAAGTTATAACATGATCCAAAACCTCATGAATATTTAAAAGTTCAAGATTACCAATTTCGTCAGAGAACATCTCCATCTTATCTAAAATATTCTGAATTCTGGTAGTCTCAAACTCAATTAACTTGGTCAGTTCCTGATTATTAGGACTTAACTCATCATGCAGTAACTGTGCCGCTCCTTTTATTCCAGATAATGGGTTTTTAATTTCATGCGATAACATTTCTGCAATTACTTTGACCGAATTAATACTTGTTTTCTCATTTTCTATATTCTTATTTTCTTTTTCAATGGTTATTATAAATAGCTCTTGTCCCAATTTTACCATTGGATTGATATTTATAATTCTATTTTTTGAATTAATATTAAGTTCTAAGCCCATGATTTTTCTTGATTGTTTTAAATATTCTATAAGATTAACTTTATTATCAATCACATCAAAGAAATTATCTGCATTAAATATAGAGTTACAAATATCATTAGCCAAAATAACATCACCAGCAATATTTATTGTAAATATTGCCAAATCTAAATTATCCCAAATATCTTTTATTTCAATGGATTGCATCTATTCTCTAAACTAATTAAACTTTGCCTAAATTTTAAGCAAAAAAGATTAATGCCTTATTTTTAGGCAAAATACAATAAAAAACTTCTAGCATTAATAAAATTATTAGTTAATTTATAGATATGAAAGACTCACAAAAAAATGCAGTTATAATTGTTGCCGCAGGTAATGGAATGCGTTTCGGAGATAGCAATATCCCAAAACAATACCAGCCTATAAACGGTAAAACTATTTTAGAATATAATATTGATGCATTTAGCAATTGCCCCGAAATCGACCTAATCCAAATTGTATATAATATAGAGCATCAGAGTTTTATTGATATAATATTAGAAAAACACGACCTATTACAGCCAGTTCAAGGCGGCAAAACTCGACAGATTAGTGTCTTACAAGGATTAAAAGCTTTGGAGGGTAAGGACATAGATAAGATATTAATCCATGATGCGGCGAGACCTAATATATCATTACCGGTTATAACAGAAGTATTAAATAACATATCAGGTGAATATTCGGTAATCCCAGCCTTAAAAGTAAGTGATAGTTTAAAATATTCAGATAGTAATATAATAGAAAAATCTATTGATAGAGAGAACCTATATCGCTCTCAAACACCCCAAGGATTTAAGTTTAAGAAATTATTTGAAGCTCATAATAAACTAAAAGGGCAAGATTTTAGTGATGATGCTGCGATGATAGAAAATATAGGTGGTAAAATAAAAATAATTTCAGATAAAATAGATAATATAAAATTAACCAACCCAGAAGATTTAAAAATGATGCAGAAACTATTAGGAAATACACCAGATATAAGAACAGGATTTGGATATGATGTTCATCAATTGGTAAAGCCAGAGAATGATCGGAAGCTATATCTATGTGGTATAGAGATAAATCATGAACTAGTTTTAAAAGGACATTCTGATGCCGATGTTGCTATGCATGCGTTAACCGATGCCCTACTCGGTGCTATTGGTGAGGGAGATATCGGAGAACATTTTCCACCATCTGATAATCAATGGAAAGATGTGGATAGCCAAGTGTTTTTAGAACATGCTTATAACCTTATTAAAGAAAAGAACGGCACTATCTTAAATATTGATCTAACAATTATTTGTGAAAAACCTAAGATGCTACCTTATAAAAAATTAATGAAACAGAATCTATCCAATATCCTAAATTTAGAAATTGATAGAATAAATATTAAAGCCACCACTACCGAAAAGCTCGGCTTTGCAGGTAGAATGGAAGGAATTGAAGCAAAAGCGATTGCAACAATTATAATAGCCTAATAATAAAAGCAATCACTTGACTTTACTTGTGTTAAAAAGGGATTTATTATCAGCTTTAATATATAAAGACCATATTTTCTTAAATTTAATAGAATATCTAGAGGCATAAAATTAATGGCAAATAAACTTGCAAAACTAAAATTAGGCCTAAGGCCATTACCTGATGGATTAAAACTATCCAATTTTAAAGTAATGATGGCTCTATGGTTTGGGTCTGGCTTAATAAGACCAGCATCTGGAACTTGGGGTACAATTGCCGCATTACCTTTTGGGATATTAATGATGTATATTGGTGGTATACCATTGATGATCGCAGGGGTTTTAATCTCATTATTCGCAGGGGTTTACTTTGCCAATTACTACCAAAATAATGGTGGCGACCATGATGCCAAAGAAATCGTAATTGATGAAGTATCTGGTATGTGGCTTGCTGCAATTCCAGCTGGCATGGATATGTTCCTATGGTTTGTAGCCTTCGTATTATTTAGATTATTTGATATTGTAAAACCTTGGCCAGCATCATATTTCAACGATAAAGTCGGAGGCGGCTGGGGTGTAATGATGGATGATATTATCGCGGGTATCTTTGCATTCGTTGGCGTTGCAACCTTGGCTTATTTTGATGTGATGGCTATGTAATATGTTTGATAAAGAATTAATAAAATTATCTACAGATAGCTTACAAAATGCCCGAAATAATGGATTTGTAATTGCCACAGCAGAATCTTGTACTGGTGGTTTGATTGCTGGTTTATTTACTGAAATTGCTGGTTCATCCGATGTTTTTGATCGTGGCTTTGTTACATATTCCAATGAAGCAAAGAATGAACTTATCAATGTTCCAATGGATATAATAATCAAACATGGCGCAGTTAGTCCAGAGACCGCCCATAAAATGGCCGAGGGAGTAATTAGTAACTCCAATGCCAATATTTCAATATCCGTAACCGGCATCGCAGGCCCAACAGGTGGCAGCGATGATAAACCAGTTGGTTTAGTTTATATTGGAATAAGCAATAAGAAGACTAATGAAACGCAAATATTCAAAAATATATTCAAAGGTAATAGATCTGATGTAAGGGTAGCTACCATTAGAAAAGCGTTGGAATTAATGAATGAAAGTATTAATGGCTAATAGTTTTTTAACTACATTAGCTTTTCTAAAATAATATCCAGATTCTCTAATTCTTTTTCTGTCAGTTTAGATTTCAATTGATCTTCATATTTTCTAGCTTCTGGAACAACTTGCTTATATATATCTCCGCCTTGTTTTGATAGAGATAATATAGATTGTCTTTTGTCGTTATCAGAGAATACTCTCACTATTCTATTCTCTAATAAGAGATTTTTAACTGCCCTACTTACTGCTACTTTATCCATTGCGGCTTTCTTCCCCAAATCTTGGGCAGAGATTTTTGGATGTCTTGCCAAAATTGCAATTACTCGCCATTCTGGAATAGACAAATTAAATTTACTTTCATATGATTCCGCAATCTCGTTGCCTATTTTATTAGATAGAACTACCAATCTATATGGTAAGAATTTTCTTAGCTCTAAGCTTTTTGTATCTGACATTTTTAAACACACCCATTGAAATTAGTTACATTAGAAACTATACTGAATTTGAGTAGAGAATCAACAATTTTATAAGGAAGTTTTAACATGGTAGATTTATTTGAAAACCCAATGGGTACAGATGGTTTTGAATTTGTGGAATATGCACATAGCGAGCCAGAAAAGTTAAGAGATTTATTTGAAACTATGGGTATACCGATGGTGGCAAAACATAAAAGCAAAGATGTAACATTACACAGAACAAATGATATTAACTTTATTATAAATGCAGAGCCAAATTCATTTGCCCAGAAATTCGCCGAAGAACATGGTCCTTGTGTATGTGCAATGGCTTTCCGTGTGAAAGATGCAAAAAAAGCTTATGAACATGCAATTAAGCAAGGCGCAAAACCTGCTATCACAACTGCAAATTCAGGTGAGCTTGAAATACTTGCAATTGAAGGCATTGGTGGTTCTATATTATATTTAGTTGATATCTATGGCGATAAAACTATTTACGAGACTGATTTTAACTTTATCTCGAATCCAAAACCTGCTGCAGATAATAAATTTGTGAATATCGATCACCTAACTCATAATGTTTTCCGTGGAAATATGGATAAATGGGCTGGTTTTTACGAAGATCTATTTAACTTTAAAGAAGTTAGGTATTTTGATATTGAAGGTAAATTAACTGGATTAAAAAGCCGTGCGATGACAAGCCCATGTGGCAGAATCCGTATTCCAATTAATGAATCATCTGATGATAAATCACAAATCGAAGAATATTTAGAAAAATATAAAGGCGAAGGCATCCAACATATTGCTTTGGCAAGTTCTGATATCTATGCAAGTGTTGAAAATATGAGCAAAACAGGGGTTAAATTCTTAAGCACACCTGATACTTACTACGCTAAAGTAGATGAGAGAGTAGAAGGTCATGGCGAAGATTTAGAACGCATGAAAAGCTTAGCTATCTTAGTAGATGGAGCGCCAACCGAAGATCAAGGTATCTTATTACAAATATTTACCGAAGAAGTAATTGGGCCAATTTTCTTTGAGTTAATTCAGAGAAAAGGTAATGAAGGTTTCGGCGAAGGTAATTTCCAAGCATTATTTGATTCAATCGAAGAAGATCAAATAAAACGTGGTTATTTAGAAGCTTAAACTATACTTAAAAAAACAATTTCATAAAAGCCTCCCTAATTTTAGTTAATTGGGGAGGCTTTTTTTATCTATCAGCTATATAAATATTTATTCATTCTATCATTAAACTTAATTAGATTTTCTAGCTTTAAAACATAATCCTTTAATGGAGAATTGAATTCTTTTAATATAATACAAGCGATATAGCTATGGGCGGTTATATCTAAAAGGCTTGGGGTTTCTTTATTAAAAAAGTAATCATCAGAACCCAATAAATCAGATAGAGCTTGCATATCTTGCATTCCAATTTTGTAAATTTCATCTTTTGAATGTAGTCCAATCCCCTGCCCGTTAATTCTTGCAATGGCATTCTTCTTTGCTTTGGCAATTGCAATTGGTCGGATTAGCTTTGGGATTTTATTAAAGAAGAAGTATTTTACAATCTCAAAATTATCTGGCTCAAACCATCTTCCATATAATGCAACCCAATAAGTATTCTCATCTAGCATTCTACAGAAACTATGCGATATTCCATTTTCTTTTTCTGATAAATCTTTATTTAGATTAACCTTATATTTCTCGGATAAATATTCAATAATCAAATTTGAATCTGCAATGAATTTACCATCATCTTCAATGAATGGAATTTTTCCTTTTGGGGCTTTACCGAAGCTACTTAAGCTAAACTCCATAGTTTCATAATCAATCTTTGCCAATCTTAGAAAACTGTCTAATTTAAAGCAAAAAGGGCTTGGATCGACTACATCAGAAAACTTTCCGAATGAATATAATTTGACTGTCATATGAATTTCCTTTATTTAAGAACAATAATTTTAAGGAGTATTATATTGGCAAGTCCGACTAAGTCAAAGGGAGAATTACCAGAAGACCACCCTATTGGTCCAGTAATCATTTTGGTAAAACCCCAATTGGGTGAGAATATTGGTGCAGCAGCAAGGGCAATGTTAAATTGTGGCATTACTGAAATGCGCATTGTTGCCCCACGTGACGGCTGGCCTAGCGGCTCTGCGATTGCATCCTCGGCTGGTGCTACCATGATATTGGATAATGCTAAATTATATAATACGGTCGAAGAATCTATTGCTGATCTAGAATTCGTACTTGCAACCACTGCCCGTGATCGGGATATGATTAAACGTATCTATTCCCCTAAAACTGCTGCAAGCGAAATTAGACAAAGAAATTCAGATCAAAAACAGCATTGTGGCATTATGTTTGGATTAGAGCGCTCTGGATTGACCAATGATGATGTTGCTCTATGTGATGCGATATTAAATGTGCCTTTAAATCCAAAATTCTCATCTCTAAATCTTGCTCAGGCGGTTTTATTGATGGGTTA
>CALDHH010000119.1 GCA_937941575.1 uncultured Alphaproteobacteria bacterium
ACAGATTTTCCGATCATTGCACGGGCAAGTGGGGATGATATTGATAATTTATTGTTTTTAATATCAGATTCATATTCACCAACTATTTGATATTCTGTTTCTTCTTCGCTATCTTCATCAACAACTAATACTTTTGCGCTAAATCTTACCACATCTCCAGATAGAGTTGTTGGATCAATAATTTCTGCACGAGAAACATTGCTTTCAAGTTCAGTAATACGACCTTCGTTAAAACTCTGTTGTTCACGAGCTGCATGATATTCAGCATTCTCTGATAAATCACCATGTGCTCTTGCTTCTGCAATCGCTTCAACAATTCTTGGTCTTTGAACCGTTTTTAAATCTTTTAATTCGGCTTCCATTCTTAAAAAACCGTCTGCTGTCATTGGCACTTTATCCATGGCCTAAATCCTTAAATCTTTATCTATTACGTATTATTACTCTATTTTTTTTAAGCTGCGTTAATATAATCTTGCAACGATTTCACATCAAGTTCTTTCGATTGTTGCAAAGCTTCGATTGATTTAACAACCGCTTTTGCTCCCGAAATTGTTGTGTAATAGGGTATTTTATTCTGTAATGCCGAACGACGCAAGTTAAAACTGTCGACTACGGTTTTAGGACCGATTGTTGTGGTGTTTAAGACCAAATCAATCTCACCATTTATCATTGAATCAACAATATGTGGCTGTCCTTCGTGAACTTTATTTATTTTATATGCTTTAATTCCTGCATCAACCAAATGTTTGGCTGTACCGCCAGTTGCCACAATCTTAAAACCCATATTACTTAGATTTGAGATTATTGGAATTATCAGGTTTTTATCATCATCTTTCACGGATACAAATACAGTACCATCTTGTGGAATTGTGGAGCCTACACCCAATCTTGCTTTCATAAAAGCACGATTGAAATTAGCATCAATTCCCATTGATTCACCTGTCGACTTCATCTCTGGACCTAAAACAACATCAACCCCAGGAAATCTTGCAAATGGGAATATTGGTGCTTTGACTGCGATATAATCAAGTTTCTTATCATATAGAAGGCCTTTTTCTTTTAAGTCTTTTATTTTCTCACCAACCATTATTCTTGATGCCAGTTTTGCAATTGGAATACCAGTTGCTTTGGCGATGAATGGAACAGTCCTTGATGCTCTTGGATTTACTTCTAATACATAAATCTCGTAGCTATCTAAATTCGATGGATCACGGCTTTGCTCGATAATAAATTGGACATTCATTAAGCCAATTACATTCAACCCTTTGGCAAGTTTTATTGCCTGTAATTTCATATCTTCAATAATTTCATCAGATAGAGAATATGGGGGCAGGGTACATGTGCTATCACCTGAATGTATTCCAGCTTCTTCAACATGCTCTAACACACCAGCTATGTGACAGTCTTCACCATCTGATAAAACGTCAACATCGACTTCTATACAATTTTGTAAGTATTTATCTAATAATACAGGACTGTCACCAGAAAGGCCAACTGCTGCATTAATATAGCTTTGTAACTTGTTGGTATTATAGACTATTTCCATTCCACGACCACCAAGAACATATGAAGGCCTGATGACTAATGGAAAGCCAATATCTTCTGATATTGCTACTGCTTGTTCGGCATTATATGCAATACCATTATCTGGCTGTTTTAAGTCTAAATCATTTAATAATGCTTTAAATCTTTCTCTATCTTCAGCAAGATCAATTGAATCATTGCTTGTGCCTAATATTGTAATCCCTAATTTTTCTAAATCATTAGATAGTTTTAATGGGGTCTGACCACCAAGCTGGACAATTACGCCCAATAATTCACCATTCTCTTGTTCTTTATGGATAATTTCAATTACTTTCTCGGTAGTTAATGGCTCAAAATATAATCTATCGGATGTATCATAATCGGTGGATACAGTCTCTGGATTACAATTAATCATGACAGTTTCAATACCGACTTCACGCAAAGCAAATGATGCATGAACACAACAATAATCGAACTCAATTCCTTGCCCAATTCTATTTGGACCAGAGCCCAATATAATAACTTTTCTTTTATCAGAAGGTTCCGCTTCACAATATGCAGGGTTTAAGCCATCCCCTTCATAAGTTGAATACATATAAGGTGTGTTTGAATTAAATTCTGCTGCACAAGTATCAACTCGTTTAAACACAGGTCTAATCCCAAAATCTTGTCTGGCTTTAATTACATCTAATGTATTATTGTCAGTGATTTCAGCAATTCTATCATCAGTAAATCCAAGTTTTTTAGCATCTAACCATTCATAACGGTCATTAGGCAATCCATTTGCAATTAGCTTTATTTCAAAGTTTACAATTTCTTCTAATTTTCTTAAATACCATTTATCAATTTTACAAGCGTTATAAATTTGATCTATTGAAAAGCCATTTCTTAATGCTTGGGCAATTACTAAAATACGATCGGGCCTTGGAACTGATAATGCTGCCAATATATTCTGTGGATGGATATCACCATCATTATTATCTTCTTTGGTCAAAGCAATTTCATTTAACCCTGTTAATCCAGTTTCCAATGAACTTAATGCTTTTTGTAAGCTTTCTTCAAAACTTCGACCAATTGCCATCACTTCGCCAACTGATTTCATTGAAGTGGTTAGGATCTTTTGGGTTCCTTTGAACTTTTCAAAAACAAATAAAGGTATTTTTGTAACCACATAATCTATCGTTGGCTCAAATGATGCAGGAGTTATACCGCCTGTTATATCATTATCCAATTCATCTAATGTATATCCGACTGCTAATTTTGCAGCTACTTTGGCAATTGGAAAACCTGTGGCTTTTGATGCTAACGCTGATGATCTACTTACCCTTGGATTCATTTCAATTACAATTACTCTGCCATCTTCTGGATTAACAGCAAATTGAACATTTGATCCACCTGTATCAACTCCAATACCGCGTAATACGGCAAGAGATGCATTGCGCATATATTGATATTCTTTATCAGTCAAAGTAAGAGCAGGGGCAACAGTCATTGAATCGCCAGTATGAATACCCATAGGATCAATATTTTCGATCGAACATACAATTATACAATTATCTGCTTTGTCGCGGACAACTTCCATCTCATATTCTTTCCAGCCAAGTACAGATTCTTCGATTAATACTTCGGTAACTGGAGATGCTTCTAAACCACTTTGAACTATTTCTTTATATTCATTTTTATTATAGGCAATACCACCACCAGTACCAGCCAAAGTAAATGATGGACGGATAATCGCAGGTAAGCCAACATCGTCTAAATAATCTTGAGCTTCTAATAGAGTTTTAACAACTTTACTTTTTGGGGTATCAATGCCAAGTTTTTCCATTTCAAGCTTGAATAAATACCGATCTTCTGCGGTTTCGATTGCTTGTTGATTTGCTCCGATAAGCTCAATCCCAAGGCGGTCCAAAGTTCCATTATTTGCCAGATCTAAGGATATATTTAAAGCCGTTTGTCCACCCATAGTGGGTAGAATAACATCTGGTCGTTCTTTTTCCAAAATCTTGGTAACTGCATCAACAGTAATTGGCTCAATATAAGTAACATCGGCCATATCAGGGTCAGTCATAATTGTCGCAGGATTAGAGTTAATAAGTATTATCTTATAGCCTTCTTCCTTTAAGGCTTTACAAGCTTGTACCCCGGAATAATCAAATTCACATGCCTGACCAATTACAATAGGACCAGCACCAATTATAACAATTGACTTTATATCTTTACGTTTTGGCATGTTAACCCCTTATTTTATACAGTTAGAATTTTATTATACTCAAGAAATTAGAATAATCATCAGTCCAAGCTTT
>CALDHH010000120.1 GCA_937941575.1 uncultured Alphaproteobacteria bacterium
AATCACTAACCCGATAATTCGGAGCTTCTCTGGTGATTTGGACGTCGTGGACATGGCTTTCACGCATGCCTGCACCTGTTAATCGGGTGAATTTACTGTCTTTGCGCATTGTGTCTATATCTTTACTGCCTGTATAGCCCATTGATGCCCGTAATCCGCCGACTAATTGATGTAGGATATTATTGACTGTGCCTTTATATGGTACTCTGCCTTCAATTCCTTCTGGGACTAATTTATCTGGATTCTCATCGGCTTTTTGGCTGTATCTATCGGCGGAACCTTGTACCATCGCACCAACTGAACCCATACCACGGTAGCTTTTATATGATCTTCCTTGGTAAAAGATTACTTCCCCGGGTGCTTCATCAGTACCAGCCAGCATTGATCCCAACATTACGCTTTGAGCACCAGCTGCGATTGCTTTGGCGAAATCACCTGAATTTCTAATACCGCCATCGGCGATTACTGGAATATTTAATTTATTACAGACATTTGCAACATTATTAATCGCACTTAATTGTGGAACTCCGACACCTGCAACGATTCTAGTAGTACAGATTGAACCCGGCCCAATTCCAACTTTTACCGCATCCGCACCAACATCTATTAATGCTTTTGCTGCATCGGCTGTCGCAATATTTCCTGCAATAATCTGCATATTTTTACGCAAATTGGATGATGCTATTTTCTCAACTGCATCTAGAACTGCTCTTGAATGTCCATGGGCTGTATCGATGATTAGCACATCTAGATCAGCCTCGGCAAGTGCCAATGCACGTTCAACCCCTGCATCCCCAGAGCCAACGGCCGCGGATACAAGTAATCTACCTTTTTCATCTTTTGACGCCATTGGGAATAGTTTTGCTTTTTCGATATCTTTAACTGTAATCAAACCAACACAACGATATTCTTCATCAACGACAATTATCTTTTCAATCTTATATTGATGCAAAAGCTTTTTGGCTTCTTCTTTATTAATATCCTGCCCTTTTTTGGCAGTCATGGTGATTAAGTTTTCATGCGTCATTAATTCAGATACTTTTACATTCTGATCATTAACAAATCTAACATCTCTATTGGTTAGGATACCGACTAGCTTCCCCGTATTGTCTTCGACAACTGGGATACCAGAGATATTATATTTATTCTTTAATGCCATTGCCTCGGTTAATGAAGCATCTGGATTGATTGTAATTGGCGAATCTACGACACCTGACTCAAATCTTTTTACTTGGGTTACTTGTTTTTTTTGTTCTTTAATCGTCATGTTACGGTGGATCACACCAATACCGCCAGCTTGTGCCATTGCAATTGCCATCGCACTTTCGGTAACTGTGTCCATGGCGGATGATAATAAAGGTATATTCAGGCTAATCTTATTGGTTAATTTGGTTTTTGTGTCGACTTGTGATGGCATTATTTCTGACATAGCAGGCAATAATAAGACATCATCAAAAGTAAATGATTCCATTGCAAATTTGTTATCCATGATTAGTTTTTTCCCCTATACCCGATTGCAACAACGTAAGTTTCAGACGAATCCTTACGGCTTGATTTTGGTTTAATATGTTTGATACGTTTGAAATCTTTTTTTAATAAAGTAAGTAATTCATTCTGTGTGCCACCTTGGAAAACTTTGGCCACAAATATTCCATCTTGCAGTAAAACTTCTTTGGCGAAATGATAGGCAAGCTCAACCAAGTTCATAATTCTGATATGATCAGTGTTTTTATGACCTGTGGTTGGTGGCGCCATATCGCTCATCACCACATGGGCTTTACCGCCTAATGCTTCTTTTAACATTGCTGGTGCATCATCATCCAAGAAATCTTTTTGTAAAATAGTTGCTCCAGTAATTGGTTCCATCTCCAGATAATCAATTCCTACAACTTTACCATCTGTAGTCTGCGAACATACTCTCTCAACCGCAACTTCTGTCCAACCACCTGGGGCTGCACCTAAGTCTACGATTTTAAAACCTGGTTTAAATAGGTTTAAATCATCATCTAATTCCAAGATTTTGAAAACTGCTCGACATCTGTAACCAAGCTTTTGTGCTTCTGCTACATATGGGTCATTTAATTGTCTAGCTAACCATTGGGCGGATGAATTTGTTCTTTTTCTAGCGGTGTAAACTTTTACATGTTTACGGCGTCCACGGACTTGTCTTCCTGAACTATTCTTTTTAACACCGTCTTTTCCTGCGCGACCATCTCTAAATGACAAAATACCAAACCTTATATAACTTTATAATTAGCTGTTTTTATACAACAACTTCTGCCAAAAAGGAAATTAAAACTTATAAAGCTTTTTATATGAAGCGCTTGCCTCAGGAGGTTTATTCTTTATATCCAGACCAATTGGCTTTAGAATCTCTTCGTAAAGCCTAATCATGCTTGGCTTTGATGAACATGATTTATTGAAACTTGCCCGGGTACTGGGCTTAAAATCATTACATTTCAAGGCATAATATTCTTCAACTATGCTAGCTTGTTGCTCCATGCCAAAGCTTAAGAAATCTTGTTCGCCCTCTATTTTATAACAATATGCTTGGGCGTAATTGAATTTATGTTTTATCTGTTCTTTTACTGCTTCAAGTATGGGATCCAAGATTTTATTTTGTTTCTGCCAGACATGAGTCATTTCATGGATGAAGAATTTCTTTGCCCCATTATCTGCCTTGCCGTAATCATCTGAATAACAACAGCCAACAATATAAATATCACCATTCGGAGCCATGCCAGAATTATCTGGTTGAAAGAATATGAATTTCTTATTATGAATTTTGATCTTATCGTAATCAAGCTGATCCTTGAAAACAATTTTGGCTAGCTCAATTTCAGATGCAGTTAATTTACGTCCAGACATTTTTAATCTTTCTTATTATATATAATTTACTTACTATGGGTTCTAATTTAGAGGATAGCATGAATAAAAGAAAAATAATAGTAACGATAATGTCCATATCCATGATTGCAATCATGTTAAGACTTGGTTTTTGGCAAGTTGAGAGACTGGAATGGAAAGAAAATTTACTAGCTAAAATCGAAAGCCAGATGAATGGGAAAGCTAGTACCCAGATACCAAGTGAAATTACGGATTTAGAAGCTTGGGATTATCGGAGAATATCCGCCAAAGGAAACTATCTCCACAAGCAAGAATTCTTCTTACCACATAGGGTATTTAAGGGCAAAGATGGCAAACATCTAATCACTCCTTTTAAAATGGATGATGACCGAATTATTCTTGTAAATCGAGGCTGGGTCGACAAACAAAATATGGGGAACATCATCAGAGATAATAATGAAATTGAATTATCAGGGGTGCTAAAAATTCCTAATGTTAAAAATTATTTTACCCCAGAAAACACAATTGATACCAAATACTTAGTAGACATTAAGGAAATCGGTTTAGAAAATAACTTTGATAAAATGGTTAATTTATTGCTATATTTAGACAAACAAGATAATGATAATTACCCAATTGCTGGGCAAGTTCAAATCAATATACCAAATGATCACTTCCAATATATGATATTTTGGTTTTTTATGGGTTTTGTTCAATTCGTAATTTTTGTAATATATATGAAACAGGATAGTGACGTTAAAAATGAAAGCATATAATAAACTTGAAGCAAAATTTCAAAAAATAGCTCACGTTAATTCAATTCTTAGCACCCTATCATGGGATCGTGCTGTTATGATGCCAGAAAATGGCGAAGGTAACCGTGCAGAAGAAATGGCATTTTTAAATGTCATGAAACATGCTGAGATTACTTCAAATGAAATTTCTGATTTAGTTGCAGAAGCAAACCAAGATTCTCAGGACTTAAACCAATGGCAGCTTGCCAATTTAAAAGAAATGGGTCGCCAATATAATCACGCCTCTGCAATGAATTCTGAGTTAATCAGCAAGATCTCAAGGCGAATGGCATCATGTGAATTTTTATGGCGCCGAGCAAAAGCCGAAAATAACTTTAAAATCGTAGAAGAAGAATTTGCGGTATTAGTTGATCTGATCAAAGAAAAAGCCAATGTTAAATCAGAGCGACTTGGTCTTTGTCCTTATAACTCATTAGTTGATAGATATTCACCATATATAGGCACGAAAGAGATTGATGTATTATTTGATGATTACATGGAATTCTACCCAAACTTCCTTAATCAAGTAATGGAGCACAAATCTCAGCAGGAATTATTACCGTTAGATGGTAGTTTTCCAATCTACGCTCAAGAGAAATTAAATAAAAAAGTAGCTGAGATTTTAGGGTTTAATTTCAAATCCGGTAGAATTGATAGTTCTGCTCACCCATTTAGTACCGGGCTACCTGGTGATCTTCGAATTACTACGAAATATAATGAAGAAGATTTTATCTGGGGCGTTGGTGCCACAATGCATGAAGTTGGACATTCTCTATATGATGGTAATGGATCACCGGAATGGCATGGTCAGCCAGTTGGAATAAATAACAATATGGGCATGATGATCCATGAATCGCAATCTTTAACTTTGGATATGATTATTGGTAGAAGCCCTGAAATTACAAAATTCCTAGCCCCTATTTATAAGCAAGCTTTCAATTTAAAAGGAAATCAATGGAACCATCAAAATATATATAACTATATGACGAAGGTTGAACGTGCGGGATCAAGGCTTGACGCTGATGAAGTATCATATTCTGCTCATCTTGTTTTACGTTATAATCTTGAGAAAAGAATTATAATGGGCAAGTTAGATGTAAAAGATATCCCAGATGCTTGGGCCGCAGAGATGGAAAAAATATTCGGCATTACACCAAGATCCGTTAAAGAAAGCTGTCTACAGGATATTCATTGGTATGATGGCTCATTCGGTTATTTCCCAAGCTATGCTTTGGGGCAAATGACTTCTTGTCAATTCTTTGCCAAAGCCCAGCAAGACTTACCAAATCTAATGGATAATGTTGAAAAAGGTGATTTATCTGGATTTAACAATTGGTCAAAAACTAATATTCATCAAAAAGGATGTCTTTACACACCAACTGAATTGGTAAAGAATGTAACCGGTGAAGAATTAAATATTAAATATCTAAAAGATCATCTAAGGAAAAGATATTTAGGCTAAAATTTTATTATTTGGGGAAAAATGAAATATATAAGCACAAGAGGTAAATCAGGAGAAAAGGGCTTTTTAGAAATATTACTAGAAGGCCTTGCGACCGATGGCGGCCTATATGTTCCAAAGGAGTATCCAGAGGTAACCCCTACTGAATTAGACGATCTATCCAGTAAAACATATCTAGAATTTGCTGAGTTTATCATCCAAAAATTTAGTGATGGTGAGATACCGCATGATGTAATTAAAGATATTGTCTCCAAAAGCTATACCAGATTTGAGCATAAAGACATCCTGCCTTGTATATCAATTACTGATAATTTGCATGCCCTAGAATTATTCCATGGACCAAGCTTGGCTTTTAAAGATGTAGCCCTACAAACTTTGGGGAATTTATTTGAATATGCTTTGGCTGAAAACGGCCAATCAATTAATATCGTCGGTGCAACCTCTGGGGATACTGGATCGGCTGCGATTGAAGCAGTTAAAAACCGCCAAAATATAAATATAAATATCCTATACCCAAATAACCGAGTATCAGAAGTACAACGTCGTCAAATGACCACCATTAAAGCAAATAATGTTAATTCAATTGCAGTAAATGGTAGTTTTGATGATTGCCAAGACATGGTCAAAGCCATGTTTAACGATAAAGATTTTAGAGATAAAATGAATCTATCGGCTGTCAATTCAATCAATTGGGCAAGGATTATGGCGCAAGTAACTTATTACGCTTATACTTCAATGAAATTTAAAGATAGCGGTCGTAAATTAATATTCTCTGTGCCAACTGGCAATTTCGGTAATGTATTTGCAGGCTATGTTGCCAAAAGAATGGGTTTTCCGATTGATAAATTCATCATTGCTACTAATAAAAACGATATCCTATATCGCTTGCTTGAAACTGGTGAGATGAAGCAAGAAAAAGTAAATCCAAGCATTAGCCCAAGTATGGATATTCAGATATCTAGTAATTTTGAAAGATTATTATTTGAGTTAATGGATCGAGATGGGGCAGCATTAGAACAAGCAATGCAAGATTTTAGAAAAGATGGCAGTATTAAATTAGGTAATGATATTTATAATGACTTAAAGTCTAGCTTTATCAGCGTTCGATGTGATGAGGAAGATACAATAAATACTATTAAAAAATATCACGCTGAATATAATTATCTCTGCGATCCACATACCGCAGTTGGTTTATATGCAGCGGAGATGATGCAAGATAAAAATTCAGATATAATATTCCTATGCACTGCTCATCCAGCCAAATTTCCAGATGCAATTAAACAAGCGGTTGGAATGGAGCCTGAATTACCAAGTTTTCTATCTGATTTATTAAAAAGAGATGAGCACTTCACCGAGATGGATAATGATATCGAGCAAATCAAAGAATTTGTATCAGCAGGAGTAAAATAATTAATGGGATTATATGATTTAATAAAACCGCTAGTTTTCAAAACCGATCCTGAATTTGCCCATAAAGCAGCTTTGAGAGCAATTAAAATGGGAGCTTTCTCTTGTTTAAAAAAATCAGAAGCTGCTAATTTAACTCAAGATCTATTTGGCCTTAATTTCAAAAACCCAATCGGTATTGCGGCTGGATTTGATAAAGATGCCGAAATATTTAATCAGCTTTTGGATATGGGCTTTGGCTTTGTTGAGCTTGGCACTGTTACTCCAAAATCTCAGATAGGCAATCCGAAGCCTAGAGTATTCCGTGATGTGAAAACCAGTTCAATAATTAATGCCTTAGGATTTCCAAGTAAAGGCATGGCAAGTTTTAAAAGAAAAGTTAAACACTATAATGGTGATGGTATAGTTGGAATAAATATCGGTAAGAATAAACAAACCGAAGATGCTGCCCAAGATTATTGTCTATTGGTAAAAGAACTTGGTAAATATGCAAGTTATATTACTGTAAATATCTCATCCCCAAACACTCCAGGATTACGAGAATTACAGACTAAAGAACATTTAAATAAACTGCTAAAGAAGGTACTGAAATCTAGAGAAGATTTGGATAATAATCCAGCAATCCTAGTTAAAATTGCACCTGATTTAAGCGATGCTGATTTAAAAGATATTGTTGATATCTCCCTTGAATTAAAAATAGATGGTTTAATTGTCTCGAATACTACGATAGAACGACCAGAGATTTTAAATGATAATTTTGCTAAAAATACAGGTGGGTTAAGCGGTAAATTATTAAATGATAAATCAAATAAAATGATTGGCGATGTTTATAAACTAACCAAGGGTAAAATCCCAATTATTGGTGTTGGTGGTATATCATCTGGGGCGGATGCTTATGATAAAATCTGTGCTGGTGCTAATTTAGTTCAATTATATACTGGTTTCGTATTTAATGGCTTTGGCTTATTGCCTGAGATGAATAAATATATTTCAGACAGACTAGTAAAAGATGGTTTTTATAATATAATTGATGCAGTTGGATCAAAATTTAATTCAGGAAAATAAATTAGCTATGAGTGATGATATAAGAGTTCAAAATAAATACGGCCATATAAATGAAGAAATAAAGCCCAAAAACACCAAGATGCTGCTAATCTATATCTGGGCAAGTATTATAATTATTGCTGTTGTATTTTTAGTTGGTTTTTTTATAGATCAAAAACTAGCCGTTCTAACATTATTATTTGGTCTATTCTCATGCCTAATTATCTATGAAATCCAAGCAAGGCGCAAATGGGAAAAGTTAATAGTTAATGACAACAAAGAATTACATGAAGAATTTGCAAGATTGGTTAGAGATGTTGCAAAAAACCGTAATGATTTAATCTTGCTAAAAAACGGCTTAATGAATGTTGGAACTGCCGCTCAAGATATTGGAAATTCACGTGGGGTAAATAACGAAGAGAAGATTTTAAAATTAATCTCAACCCAATTAAAAGAATTAGGGGCTGGTAATAAAATTGAAAATCTTGGGCTAATGGCCAATACAAGTAATTTAGACCGTTTTGAAAAACAAGAAGTTATTAATTTTGTTGATAATAATAAAGATATTAATGAGCTAAGTGATGAGACAATTCTAGCGCTTGTAAATGAAGCAATCAAGTTAGACAGAATTGAACTATTTGCCCAGCCTGTTGTTAATCTACCGCAAAGGAAACAAAGATTCGTTGAGCTATTCTCCAGAATATGCCTAAAACCCGAAGTATATTTAAAGGCTGAAAAATATATCGAAATTGCCAAAGATAAAAATAAAATAGTTGCCTTAGATAATTTACTTTTATTACGTGGCTTACAATTAGTCCGTGACAAAGGTAGCGATGATATCAATCGTGCCTATTTCTGTAACATCGCTTCTCAGACCTTAAATGATCCAAAATTTATGGGTGATCTGGTTGAGTTCATTGCCCAGAATAAAAATCTAGCCATCAAGCTTATCTTTGAGATGAATATTGAAGATCTTAAGAACATGGATGAGGATTTAACCATGGTTCTAGACGGTCTATCAAAATTAGGTTGTCGTTTCTCAGTTGAGAAGCTAGATAATATGCGCCTTGATTATAATCTATTAAAAGCAAGACATATCAGATTTATCAAAGTAAATGCCGAGATATTAATTGATGAAATGAATGAGACTGGTGGAGTGCGTAGATTAAAGCGAATTAAATCAGAGCTTGATGAAGCAGGAATTGATCTAATCGTTAGTAAAATAGAAACCGAAGATGAATTATTAGAATTATTGGATTTAGAAGTTGATTATGGCCAAGGCTATTTATTCGGTCGCCCAGAGCTATCAGAGGAAGTTTGATTATAGATGATTGAAAGCTCGCAAAATAATAATAAATCTCTATCTGGTTTAAGAGTGCTTGATATGTCGAGAATATTGGCAGGCCCAAATGCCACTCAAATCTTAGGCGATTTAGGAGCAGAAATTATTAAGGTTGAGCGACCTAATATCGGTGATGACACTCGAAAATGGGGACCTCCATTTTTAAAAGATGGTAATGGTGATGATACAAATGAAAGCTCTTACTATCTATCAGCTAATCGTAACAAGAAATCAATTACTATTGATTTTACCAATCCAGATGGCATTAAATTATTAAAAGAGTTAATCGCCAAATCCGATATATTGGTTGAGAATTATAAAACTGGTAATTTAAAAAAATATGGCTTGGATTATACAAGCTTAAAAGCAGATTTTCCCAATTTAATCTATTGTTCTCTAACTGGATTTGGTCAAACTGGCCCATATAAAGATCGAGCTGGATATGATTTCTTAATCCAAGCAATGGGCGGGTTGATGAGCTTAACTGGTGTGCCAGATGGCGAGCCAATGAAAACTGGGGTTGCGATATCTGATATCATGGCTGGTATGTATATGAATATCGCCATTCTATCCGCTTTAAACCATAGGAATAATACCGGTGAAGGGCAATATATCGATATATCTTTACTTGATTCACAAGTGGCTTGGTTGTCAAATGCAGCTCAATATTACTTAACCACTGGTGATGTAACACCCCGAATGGGGAATGCCCACCCAACTATTGTGCCTTACCAAGTTTTTCAGACATTGGATAGCTACATCGTTTTGGCAATCGGTAATGATAAGCAGTTTCAGAAATTCTGTTCTTTTGCGGAGCTAAATGAAATATCAGAAATGGCAGAATATAAAACCAATCAAGCCAGAGTTAAAAATAGAGATAAATTGATTCAAGTTATCAGCAAGAAATTAAAAGAAAAAACATCCAAATATTGGATATCAGGCTTGGAAGCAATGGGAGTACCGTCAGGTCCAGTTAATGATTTAGAAGAAGTTTTTGATAATGAGCAAGTATTATCAAGAGAAATGATCATTCCAATGAAACATGCTGATACCGAGCAAGATATAAAATTAGTTGGCAACCCAATTAAAATGTCAAAAACTCCAGTTTCATATGATATATCACCACCTGTTTTAGGTGAAAATACTGATGAGATTTTAAGAGAAGTCTTGGAATATAACGAAGATAAAATAAAATATTTAAAAGAGAGATCAATAATTTAAGGAGTATATAAATGAATAATATATTAGGTAATCGAGCGGCCGAGTTTGATGATATTGTTGAATATACATCAATATTAAATAATTTAATCAGTATAGATGATTTATCCGTCGAAGATGTCCGACATTTGATATTAAAAGCAATTTCCTATAGCGCAATTGACAAATCCCACTATCCTCCAATATTAAAAAACAAAACAATTATTAATTTATTCCTAGAAAACTCCACCCGCACCAGATTATCATTTGAAATGGCTACTTATAATCTTGGTGGTAATGTAATTAACATGACCCTAGATGGATCATCCATTAATAAAGGCGAAGTTTTAAAAGATACTGTTTTAACCTTAAACGCCATGCATCCAGATTTATTAGTAGTTAGAAACTCCAAGAATAATACTGCTAAGGATATCTCAAAATATATGGATTGCCCAATTATCAATGCAGGTGATGGTAGCAATGAACACCCAACCCAAGCATTATTAGATGCCGCAACAATTTATCAAAATCTAGGCGATTTAGAAGGCTTAAAAGTCGCAATTTGTGGCGATGTAAAACATAGCAGGGTCGCAGGATCAAATGTAAAACTACTTAGAAAAATGGGAGCCGAAGTTAGATTAATTGGTCCAGAAGAATTATTACCAAAAAATGATCTTGAGCTATATACTGATTTTGCTGAAGGTGTAAAAGACGTTGATATTATAATGATGCTAAGAATTCAAAAAGAGAGGTTAGAAGCTGAGCTATCCATCACCGAACAAGAATTCCATGATAAATACGGCTTGAATGCAGTAAATATAAAATTTGCCAAGCCTGACGTCTATGTAATGCATCCAGGGCCGATGAATCGTGGCGTTGAAATATCATCTGACATTGCTGATAATGAAGCTTATTCTTTAATATTAAAACAGGTTGAGATGGGCGTTTATATGCGCATGGCAATATTAGATAGCCTTAGCTAATTATTGCAGAACAGCTATAATAACTTGCAAATTAAATAATAATCGGCAATATTTAAGCTATATCAATCTATATAAGAGCAAAAAATGAACGAAATAATCACATCTAACTTCTGGGCAACATATTACCAAGAATTATCAATGATAATATCCCTATCCTATTTATTGGGTAGCATCCCATTTGGGTTAATAATTGGTAAATTAGCTGGATTAGAAGATATTAGAAAATCTGGATCTGGTAATATTGGAGCCACCAACATGCTTCGGGTTGGTGGTAAGAAATTGGGTTTAGCAGTCTTAATCTGTGATATGGCCAAAGGAGCAATTCCTGTAATAGCCACTTATATCCTAACTACTTCCCAAGAATTTATGATGATCGCAGGTCTATTTGCTTTAATTGGTCACTTATTTCCAATCTGGTTAAAGTTTAAAGGTGGTAAAGGTGTCGCAACTAGCTTGGGCATATTCTTTGGCTTTAGTCCATTATTGGGAGCGATTACCTGTGCAACTTGGTTAATCTCTGCCATTATGTTTAGAATATCATCTCTATCTGCATTAATTGCGACATCAATTGCACCTGCCATTGGATCACAATTACTTGGTAAAGATTTCGCAATATTCTTATTTATAATTATGATACTTGTCTGGATTAAACATCATGCTAATATAAGAAGACTTTATTTAAAATGTGAACCAAAGATTGGGAAATCAAAATAAATGAATGGTGATGAAACTTTAGCATGGCTAAGATTATATAGGACCGATAATATCGGCCCCATCACATTTAATAAACTAATGGATAGATACGGCACGGCATCAAATGCAATTTATGCTCTACCCGAGCTCGCAAAAAGAGGTGGCCGTAAAAATCCTCTAGTTGCATATGATAAAGCCAAAGCCGAAGAAGAACTCGCAAAGATAAAGAATTTCGGAGCTGAATTAATCACTAGATTAGATAGTAGATATCCAAATAATCTGAAAGCCTTAGAAGATGCACCGCCAGTTATAACAGTCAAGGGGAATACCCAATTATTAAACAAACCCAACTTTGGTTTTGTCGGTAGCCGTAACGCATCATTAAATAGCCAGAAATTAGCCGAAGATTTCGCAAAAGAAATCGGAGCAGAAGGCTACGTTATATCATCAGGACTAGCCCGAGGTATTGATACATCTGCCCATAAAGGTAGCTTAGAAACTGGTACAATTGCCGTTATTGCTGGTGGTATTAATGATATATATCCAAAAGAAAACACCGATCTATACCATCAAATCGCAGAACATGGTTTAATAATTGCCGAGAGTCCATTTGATGCAAAACCACAAGCAAGACATTTCCCTTGGCGTAACCGGATTATATCTGGTCTATCACTTGGATTATTGGTGGTCGAAGCCGGTTTAAGATCTGGCTCATTAATCACAGCTGGCTTGGCTTTGGATCAAGGCAGAGAATTATTTGCGGTTCCAGGTTCGCCATTAGACCCAAGATCAAAAGGTACCAATAAATTAATTAAAGATGGTGGTGCATGGCTTACCACTTCAGCGCGCGATGTATTAAATATAATAAATGACTTAAAAAGAGAGCCTTTTAGCGAAGATGAAAATCCATTTTTTGCAGGCAACTCAAATCCAGATATTATTGATAATAGCTCCCTATCAGATAATCAGGCAAAAGAATTAAAAAATATAATAATAGATATGCTTGACCTGACCCCTATTGAAGTAGATAAAATAATAAGAGCTTGCGATTATCCAACACCCAATGTATTAACAGCATTATTGGAATTGGAACTTGCAGGCAGAATTGAACGCCAAGCAGGCAATAAGGTTAATATTAAAGGATAGATAAAATGACGGCAAGAAATCTGGTGATTGTTGAATCTCCAGCAAAAACAAAATCCATTAATAAATATCTAGGTAGCGATTACGTAGTAGTTGCAAGTTTCGGACATGTCCGCGATTTACCACCAAAAGACGGGTCTGTAAGACCTGATGAAAATTTTGAAATGTCCTGGCAGGCAAGTGATCGCTCCAAAAAACATGTGGCTGAAATTGTAAAACTTGCTAAACAATCAGATACTGTCTATCTCGCAACCGATCCCGATAGAGAAGGTGAAGCGATTTCTTGGCACGTGACTGAAATTTTACGTGATAAAAAATTACTTGGCAAAGTTGAATTAAAAAGAGTTACCTTTAACGAGATTACCAAAACAGCAGTAAAAGAAGCATTTAAACATGCGCGTGATTTGGATACTAATTTAATTGATGCCTATCTAGCTAGGCGAGCTTTGGATTACTTGGTTGGATTTAGCATCTCTCCGATTTTATGGCGCAAATTACCAGGGGCAAAATCTGCTGGTCGTGTACAATCTGTTGCTTTACGTTTAATTTGTGAGCGTGAGACGGAAATTGAAGCATTTAATACTGATGAATATTGGTCAATTGAGACTTTATTAAAAACATCTGAAAACAAGAAATTCACTGCTAGGCTTTCACAAGTTGATGGTACTAAGCTAAAAAAACTAGATATCCAAAACCAAGAACAAGCGGATGGCTTAGTTGCAAGAATTAAATCAAGCGAATTTTCTGTATCTGAAATTGAAAGAAAACAAGTAAAACGTAATCCATATGCTCCTTTCATAACATCAACATTGCAACAGGAAGCATCAAGAAAGCTTAATTTCTCTGCCACCCATACAATGCGCGTTGCTCAGAAATTATATGAAGGTTTTGATATTGGCGGTGATACTGTTGGTTTGATTACCTATATGCGTACTGATGGTATTACATTAAGTAATGATGCGATTGCATCTAGCCGTGAATTAATTAAAAATAAATATGGTGCTGATTTCGTTCCAAGCAGCCCAAGAATATATAAATCAAAATCAAAAAATGCCCAAGAAGCCCATGAAGCGATTAGACCAACTGATCTATTCCGACAGCCGAAAGAAATGCGATCATATTTAAATGATGATGAATATAGATTATATGAGCTTATCTGGAAAAGAACCGTTGCATCACAAATGGAAAGTGCACGACTTGACCAAGTAGCAGTTGATATTGAAAATAAAGATAAATCATTAACCTTGCGTGCCAATGGTTCAATAATTGCATTTGAAGGTTTCTTGAAATTATATAAAGAAGATCTTGATGATAGAAAATCATCTGATGATGATGAAAAAAGATTACCACCATTGCATGAAAATGATGATTTAGAAAAACAAGAAATAAATCCAAATCAGCACTTTACCCAACCACCGCCAAGATATACCGAGGCTAGTTTGGTGAAGAAAATGGAAGAGCTTGGAATTGGTCGTCCATCGACTTATGCAAGTGTCTTACAAGTTCTACGTGATCGTGATTATGTGGTAATGGAGCAGAAAAGATTTATCCCAGAGAATAGAGGCCGAATTGTTATTCATTTCCTAAGCAATTTCTTTAAAAAATATGTGGAATATGATTTCACTGCGAAATTAGAAGAACAGCTTGATGAAATTTCTGATGGTAAGATTGAATGGAAAAAAGTTCTTGCTGATTTCTGGAAGGATTTCTCCAAGGCCATTGCTGATACCAAAGATCTAACCATTACTGAAGTAATTGACGTTCTTGATAAAGAGCTAGAGCCAATATTATTCCCAAATCGCAAAGAAAATGAAGATTTTAGAAAATGTACTAAATGTGAAGACGGCCGAGTTGGCTTAAAGCTTGGTAAATTCGGCGCATTCATTGGTTGTTCCAATTACCCAACTTGTAAATATACTAAACAATTTATGACCGCAGATTCTGGTGATGATGAGAATGGTGGAATTACTGAAATTGGTAATGATCCAGAAACTGGTCGCCCAATTACTTTACGTACAGGACCATATGGTACATATGTGCAACTTGATGTTGATGAAGAAGAAGAATTACGCTTAATCAAAGCTCATGATGAAAAATATGAGAAAGATGAGGCTGAACGCCAAGCAAAACAATTGGAAAAGGGCAAGAAACCTTTAAAGCCAAAGCGAAAAACCAAAGCCAAAGTTCCAAAACCAAAAAGAATGTCATTACCAGCAGGAGTAACTCCGAGCGAAGTTGACCTTAAAAAAGCCTTAGAATTATTATCATTACCAAGAGAAGTCGGAATAAATCCAGAGACTGGTGAGATGATAAAAGCTAGCATCGGTCGTTTTGGCCCATATGTAGTGCATCAAGGTAAATTCAAATCAATTCCAGCCAGCCATGATAAAACAGTTTTAAATATTAATTTAGAAGAAGCCGTTGAGTTAATAAATAAACAAACTCAGGGTGGATTTGGAGTTATAAAAGAAGTTGGTGAACATCCAGATAAAGGGATGATTACGTTGAACCGCGGTAGATACGGAGCCTACGTCAAATATGGTAAAATAAATGCAACAATTCCAAAAGATATCTCAACCGAAGATATCACTTTGGAACAAGCCATAGAATTGATAAAAGCCAAAGGCTCGGCTCCTTCCAAAAAAGCTCCTGCTAAAAAGAAAACAGCTAAAAAAGCTCCGGCTAAGAAAAAAGCTGTTGCTAAAAAGAAGAAGGCAGCACCTAAGAAGGCAGTTAAAAAAGAATAATTATTAAATCAGAGTAGAAATATTTTGACATAAGTTTAATAATTGTGTTAAGCTTTATAAATAAGATATTTTAACTTTAAGGATTCTATCATGGATTTAACCAGAACAACTGCTAGAGATCGAGAAAATTTTCGATGCAAGGCAATAATGATCCCTGCATTACTTGGATTATCCTTAATGTCAGCTGGAATATTTTATACTTCTGATGACCAAACAAAAGAAGATCATGCATCGGTAGATAAATGCATAAAGCAACAACAACCTTGCTCTAAAACAGAAATAGATAATGCAAAGAAAACTGCTGAGTTTTCAAAATTTCAAATGAAACAAGTTATTGGAGGCGGCCTATCATTAGCCATATCTGGTCTTGTTTTATCTGGTGGTAGCTCAAGAAGAAGATAGATATGCTTAAAAATAAAAATCTGAGAGTTTTTTTTGGTCGCGCGGTAACAGTGATTGCTTTTGGTACAGCGATTGGAACGATTGCCCATGAAGAAATATCAAATTCAAATGGTAGCAGAGATATTATCCAAAAATGTGAACAAGCTCCTGATAGCTGTAGCAAAGAAGAATGGCGTCAAACTGCGATTAAAAGACATGAAGAAGCAAGAGCAAAAGCATTAATGGCAGCAAGCGGTGCTACAATATTAATGACTCCATTATTCCCAAGAGGAAGACGGGAAGAAGATGGCGTTATTAAGCCAAAGCCAAATAACCCCCAAACTCCAAAATCATAAAATTAAATTACGATTTTTTAATTCCTTCTTGTTCTAGTAAATCTTTTCTAGATAGTTTTCCAACCGTGGTTTTTGGTAATGGAGTTGTTTTGATTATAATTTTTCTTGGGCGTTCAATCGGGGATATTTTGTCTTTTAAGAATAATTGCATATCTTCTGCTGATAATTCCTTACCGTCAACTGGCTTTATCCATGCCCACACTGTCTCACCACGTTCAACATCTGGAACACCTGCTACAATACATTCTTCAACTGATGGGTGATCGTAAATCGCCTCTTCCACATGGCGTGGATATACATTATAGCCACGCACCAAAATTAAATCTTTAATACGGTCAACAATATACACAAAGCCTTTTTCATCAACATAGCCTACATCGCCTGTATGTAGCCTATTATCAATAATTGTCTTATCTGTGGCATCTTGGCGATTATAATAGCCTTTCATTACCTGTGGGCCTTTTATACAGATCTCACCTTTTTCACCAATACCTAATAAAACCCCAGTTTCCAAATCAACGATATCTATAATCGTGGCTGGTAGTGGTTGTCCAATTGATCCCGTAACCGCGCTATTATTAATTGGATTACAAGTCGCAACAGGTGAACTTTCAGTTAGACCATATCCCTCACCAATTGCTTTGACCCCAGTTTTCTCTGCGAATAATCTTTTCACGTCATTTGGCAAAGGTGCACCACCGGCTAGACAGAATTTCAAGGAAGAGAAATCATATTTACCAACATCTTTATGATTGGCAATTGCATTAAATATCGCAGGCACCGCTGGAAAAAAAGTTGGTTTTTCTTTATCAATTAATTTTAAAACCTGATCAATATCAAATTTTGGCAATAAAATTATTTTCATTCCATACCAAATTGATAAATTCATAACCGCAGTCATTGCAAAAACATGGAAGAAAGGTAGGACACCGATTTTAATTTCTTTGCCTGGTTCTGCTGAATTTAACCAAAGAGCCGTTTGTTTAGCATTTGAATAAACATTAGCATGAGTTAACATCGCCCCTTTTGGAACTCCCGTTGTACCACCAGTATATTGCAACACAGCAATATCTTCATAAACATCAATTTTAGATGGTTTAAATTCACCATCATTATTAATTAAATCATCAAACCAAACATGGCGTTTATCATGTTTAATTTTTGCCACATCTTTTCTTTTTACAATTGGAAATAATAAATTTTTTGGAAAAGGTAGTGCCCCTGACATTTTACAAATAATCAGCTTATTGAGCCTAGTATTTGCCAAAGCTTGTTCCATTTTTGCGTATAATAGCTCAATATCCATAGTAACCATCATATCCGTATCACTATCTTCGATCTGATATTCGAGCTCTTCTTTCACGTATAGCGGGTTATAGTTAACAACTGTCGCGCCACATTTCAAAATTGCATTATAAAAAATGATAGAATATGGACAATTTGGTAAGAACAAGCCAACCTTTATGCCTTTTTTAACCCCTAAATCCTGTAAACCCTTAGCAGCTTTATTAATTAAAATATCTAGTTCCGAATATTTATATATCTTGCCTAAAAAATCAATTGCATCATTATCTGGAAAATTTAGCACTGATTCATCTATTATATTAAATACAGGTTGCGGATTGATATCGACATTCCATTTTATACCTTCTGGATAGTTTTTTTCCCAAACATATCCCTGTTTACCTTGAATAGGCTTTATATTTTTATTTGCAATTTCCAATAGATTTCCCCAGATAATTAATTAAATTTAATAGTAAATCGCTTTTATATACAAGTAAAGTTCTTGCATAGATAAACCGACAAAATTCAGCAGATGATTAGCTAATTGAGCAACTTTAAAAATGTAACAGCAACTCCCTAATATCATCTTAAACTAAATCTGAATAAATTTAATTTTGCTTATTATACTTTTAGTAGTATTATATTTTTATTATAAACTCATAAGATAGGTGAAAATCATGCCAAATATAATTAATCTAAAAATAGTATTTACAATTCTATTTATGTTTACATCTTCTAGCCTAATGGCATCTAGTGTTATTCCTAGTGGCTGTACCTCAAATGGGACTTCAACTGCCATTACTACAACTGGTGGTTGATACCTAAAAGAAACATAGATAATAAAAAAGCCTCTCAATAGATAATCTATTAAGAGGCTTTTTTTATTTTATTTGAATATTCTCAATTATTTAACAAATACATGAACTTCATTATTTGTCATTTCTTTTGTACCCATTATAGCTTGCTTACTAATTAAATTAGCCGCAACACCAGACTTTATTAGAACAGCTTCAATATTATTCATATTTGATACCGCTTCAATACTTGCAGCAGAATTATCAGAAGATTCTAAGGCTCCCGGCATATAAGACAAGATCAAAAATTCAGCATCTCTTTTAACTTCGTGGATTTTTTTAACGCCCATTGATATTGGCTGTTGGTAATCTACGTTTTCTCTATCAAATCTAACGATTGCAAATTTTGATTTATCTTCAGTTGTTGCAACATTATTTGAAATCATTGCTTTTAATTCTGGTTGCTCAATATTCGCTGGCATCTCGCCTTGCTTAACTACAAGAGTTGGTCTTTCTTGTGTTTCATCCATTGTTTGAACAACTGTTTTTCCTGCTTCTGGTTTTTTAATGATTATTCTTTTTTCTGATTTAGCTGCGCCTGATTTCATTGTAGCATTATTAGCTTTATAACCAGCTGTTTCAACATTATGGTATTCTTTTGCACTAAAACCATTAGTAATTTTACTAATTCCACTTGATGTTTTATTCATACCAGAATTTAACCAGCTTCCAGTAGAACAAGCAGATAAACCAATAACTGCAACAGATGTAATAAGTAGTTTAGATATTTTATTTGTCATGTTAGCCTCGTGTAATTTTAAAAAAAAGTAAATTATTATTTTGCCAGATTATGATAGTTTTTCAGATAAATCAAATAAATACTTGCATTTTTTCATAAGCTTATGTATCTTCCAGTTCGTAATTGATATTAATCAAATTACTCATGCGCCCGTAGCTCAACTGGATAGAGTACCTGACTACGAATCAGGCGGTTGGAGGTTCGAATCCTCCCGGGCGCACCACTCATCTTGATAAGTATATTCTCCCAATAAAAGCGAAAAAGCCCCATGGTTTCGAGAGACCTTTTATCCTTGATATCTTGGATGAAAATTTATATAACTTAACTTATTTTCTATTTTTGAAGACAGTATATTGGCTATTTGAATCTCTATATTTATTATATTTTTTTGGTTTTGCAGGGGAGTTACTATTTCTATAATTTAAATCTGGTGTATTGCCGCCTGTTCCGATTAGGAGTTCAGTTACATCACTATCTTTATCATTCTTAACTGCAGCTGCAAATTTATCACAGATGGATTGCCATTGCTCTTTCTTAACCCTGCCATTTAAAGATTCTAATGAATCAAGAACCAATTCATTACCCTCTCCACGCCAAGCCCATGTTTGACCAACAATCTGCTTTTTATCATCGGTCACCACATAGAAGCCAGAATGTTTAGATTTAAAACCATGTTCAGCACAATCAGAGCCTTCACCACCAATTGATTGACAACAATCGGTGATTTCTCCTAAAAATAAGCCTCTTACATCCCCATCGGGTAGTTTTTTAAATTCGTACCCATCCATATTAAATTTAGAACCATCGATTGATACATCTGGGATTTTGGATAGCTTTTTCTCTTTGCTCTTATTCTCTGTTTTTAAAACAAGCTCTAATGCCTCATCAAAGTCATCTTCATCTACATTATATTTCATACATAATGCTGATAACTCAGGGTGCTCTTTACCTCGTTCATA
>CALDHH010000121.1 GCA_937941575.1 uncultured Alphaproteobacteria bacterium
GACCCAATTGTTAATCCTGATAATGAGTTTCCTAATCCTTTAATTTCTGCCTGTATTTGGAATAGCTTCCCTTTGATATCTAGCCTAATTGAAAAAGGTGCTGATATAAATGTAAAGAGTACCACTGATAAAAGAACCGCCCTTCTCTATGCAATACTTAACAAAAACGAAAATACTGCCAATTTATTACTAAGAAATGGCGCTAACCCAGATCTATCTGATGATCACGGGAATATTCCGTTAGTAAATGCTTTGGAGGGTAAAAATACTAGATTGGCTTTAAACCTTATTAAAAAAGATGCTAATCCAGATGTGCTTAATCGACAGGGTGTTTCTCCCTTAATGCTAACCTGTGTTTATAATTTTAATGATATCCTTGAGATATTACTTAAAAAAGGTGCAAATCCAGATATCAGAAATCATAATGCCCAATCTCCAATATTCTTTGCCCAAGATAAAAAACAGGTAGAGCTTTTAATAGAATATGGAGCAGATTTATATAAACAAGATAAATTTGGTAATACCCCATTAGAATCTGCCGCAGAAGATAGTATGAAATATAAAATAATAAAAGCTGAGCTTGTTAAACGCGCTTGGAAGATAGAGCAAAAATTAACTAAAAAAGGGATATCCAAAGTTAAACAAGCTTCTAAAAATATCCCAAAGATAACTGGCTCTAAAAAGATTTAAGGGAATAGAATGGGACTAGAGTAGCTATGAATAAATTACAAAAATTAATTAATGAACATAAGTTAATGGAAGCTTGCCAGCTTGTAAGTTCTCTTCCAAAAAACGATCCAATGCTAAACCCTAAAGAAGGTGAAAACCCTCTATTAGAGTCTATAGCATGGCTCCACATTCCTTTGCTATCGATGTTGATTGATAAAGGAGCTGATGTAAATTACCAAGATGAGAATGGTATGACGCCTTTGCTAGTGGCTATTCTTGCTAATAAAAAAAATGCCGTTGACTTATTATTAGACCACCCAGATATCAACCCTAATCTTTATGATAATGCTAATAATATTCCATTGATAATTGCGATAGAGAAACAAAACACTACACTTGCTTTAAAGCTAATTCAAAAAGGAGCCAATTTAAATGATATTGATAGGAAAGGTTATGCAGCATTAAGCCTTGCAGTTATTTATAATTTAGATGAAGTATGTTTAAAGATGATTGAGAAAAATGCTGATTTAAATATCGTAGATAGCATAGGTAGAAGCGCCCTATTTTATGCCAAGAATGAAGATATTATTCGAATATTATTAGATAATGGTATTGATCCTAGTATCCAAGATAATAGCGGATTAACGGCAATAGAATATGAAGTAAAAGATTGCATAAAATATAGATTAATTGAACAAGCAAATATTCTTCTAGAATTTGATAAAGAAGTAGAATTAACGATTGAGAAAATCAAGGCAAATAAGAAAAGAAACAAAAATATCCCAAAGATAAAACAGAGTAAAAAAATATGATAAATAACCCATTACAAGAATTAATTTCAACTCGTGATTTTGATAAGGCTTACAAATTAGTTAGAACTCTAGATAAAAATGACCCAATGATTAAGCCTAATAATGGTATTGATCCTTTTTTAACTTGTTGTTATTTCAACAAGAAAAACTTAATTTTAGCATTACTTGAAAAAGGTGCTGATATTAATTCCAGAGATGCGAGAAATAATAAAACTGCTTTAATGGTCGCTATAACAAAAGGCTCTAATAAAGATCTTGCGACATCTTTCCTACTTCTGGAACAAGGTGCAGATCCTAGTATAGCTGATATTGATAATAATAGCCCTTTAATACATGCCATATTTTGTAGAGAAACTTTACTTGCGAAAAAACTTATTGATAAGGGTGCAGATCTAAATCACCTTGATAAAGAAGGACAAACTGCATTAAGCATTGCTTGTATTAATAATTTAGTAGAGATCTTCTATAAATTGCTTGAAAATGGCGCAAATCCCAATATTAAATTAAAATCTGGCAAGACGGTTATATTCCATTCCAAATTCTGGAAATTCACCGAAGCTTTAATTAAATATGGCACTGATATAAATATAAAAGATAATGATGGTAAAACAGTTTTAGATTATACCAGCAAAAAAAGCATGAAATATGACTTGATTCAAAAAGTTGTAAAAGAACAAGAATGGGAAAAAGATTGGGAAAAAGAAAAAAAGATAGTTACAAACGCCAAGAACTTAATTAAAAGAAGATATAAAACTCTCCCTAAAATAGGATTTAAGAATCAAACAAAATGATAACAATCACAAATATAACATATCGTATCGGCTCCAGAACCTTACTGGATAACGCAAATCTTACCGTAATGGACGGTTGGAAGATCGGTATAGTTGGTGCAAATGGGGTTGGTAAAACCACTTTGTTTAAGATTATAGAGGGTATATTAGAGCCTGATACAGGTTCAGTTGAGATAAGTTCCAACCAAAGAATGGGAATCATCAGGCAGGATATGCCAGAGACTGAAAAACCTCTGTTAGATGTAGTTTTAGAAACCGATGATATCAGACAAGAATTATTAAACCGTAGCGAAACTGCAACTGACCCCTATGAGATTTCTGATATTTATGAGAAATTAAATGATATTGATGCATATTCTGCCCCATCAAAAGCAGCTACCATCCTATCAGGGCTTGGATTTTCTGAAGAAGATATGCAACAGCCATTTTCTTCATTCTCAGGTGGTTGGAGAATGCGAGCAGCCTTGGCAGGTGCATTATTTATTGAACCTGAAATCTTACTACTTGATGAGCCAACCAATCACTTGGATTTGGAAGCAATTATTTGGCTTGAAAATTACCTAAAATCATACCCACATAGTCTAGTCGTGATCTCACATGATAGAGATTTATTGAATAAATGTACTGATCATATTGCCCATTTAGAAAATCAAATTATTAATCTTTATACTGGTAATTATGATACTTTTGAGCGTGAGCGAGCTGAAAGATTAGGGATGCAACAGAAAGCATTTGAGAAGCAACAAGAACAAGTTGCCCATATGCAAAGCTATATCGATCGTTTTAGATATAAAGCCAGCAAAGCCAAACAGGCCCAAAGTAGAATAAAATCATTAGAAAGAATGGATTTAGTTGATGCAGTAATTGCAGATAGAGCAACCAAATTTACCTTTCCAAATCCAGATAAACTAGCTCCACCAATCTTGGCAATCGATCACGCTGATGTTGGATATACTGAAGGTAACCCAATTCTAACCAATATCCATGAACGTATTGATATGGATGATCGAATTGCTCTACTTGGCGCCAATGGTAATGGTAAATCAACCTTAATCAAATTAATCGCTGGTAAGCTTTTACCGATGGTTGGAGAAGTTAGAAATAGCGCTAAATTAAAAATTGGTTATTTCTCTCAGCACCAAACCGAAGAACTGGATATGAACTCAACCCCATATATTGAAATGCGTCATTTAATGGGTGATGGAGCGACCGAGCCAAAAGTTAGAGCAAAATTAGGGGCGTTCGGATTTTCAAAAAACCTAGCCGATAATAAAATTGATGAACTTAGTGGTGGCGAGAAAGCCAGATTATTATTCGCATTCATGTCATATCATGCACCGCATATATTATTGCTCGATGAACCTACCAACCACTTGGATATTGATGCCAGAGAAGGTTTAGTTCAAGCTTTAAATAATTACGAAGGTGCCGTTATAATCGTTAGCCATGATCCATATATGGTGGAAAGAGTAGCCGATGAATTATGGATGGTTAATGCCGGGAAAGTTAGCCGTTTTGATGGCGATTTAGATGATTATAAAAACTTCATCATTGATAATAAAAGAAAATCAAAGAAAAAAGATGGTAAATCTAAACCCGCCAAAATCGAAGCTAAACCTGCGCAAATCGAAGAAAGCTACGACGAGCGGAAAGCTAGAAAAAAAGAAGCGGCTGAGAAAAGAAAATCACTTGCTCCATTATCAAAAAAAGTAAGCACTTTGGAAAAACAGTTAAATCACCTATTGGCTAGAAAAGTTAAAATAGAAGATATAATGGGGGATTCTGAATTTTATAATGATAATGACAAAGTAAAAGATACTCAATTCGAATATGGTCAATTATTAAAAGAAATCAGTGATACAGAATCCGAATGGCTAAATTCTCAAGAAGAATATGAGAAAGCAAAGGCTTAGAGTTAATTCAGAAATTATTTCTTTATAATCTTAACTGGCTTTTTTCTAACTCTAGCCAAGGTCTTCTTGCTACCTGCAATCATCGGGTCAACATGTAATCTATCTTGTTTATAAGTAGTTTCCGCACCAGTTTTAACCGATTGCATATTACCGCCTGCGGCATTGATAATTGCATGAGCAGCTGCGACGTCCCATTGGCTAAAATGCTTATTTAACCATGCAATATCTGCTAATCCTTCTGCGGTTACACAAATTCTTGCACCACCAACTGCACAAACAGGATCATATTCATGTCCCATTATATCGGCTACATTATCTGCCCAACCAATTGATGCGCGCAACTTCTTATCATTATTATCAATTACTGATATCTCAAATGGCTCGTCATTATTTATCTGTTTATAAGCTTTGCCACCAATTTCATTAAAATATAGTTCTCCCAGAGAAGGGAAATAAACAATACCCATGATTGGTTTTTCATCTTTTACCAATGCAATGTGACAGCCATAACCATCATGCCCCTTAATATAGCTTCTAGTACCATCAAGCGGATCAACAATCCATCTATAGCTAGATTTTGCATTTTCTAAATTAACATCTTCTGGCTCTTCCTCAGATATCACTGGAATATCGGGAGTAAGTTTCGATAGAAATTCAATTATCATCTCACTTGCCATTTTATCAGCTTTAGTAACTGGACTGCCATCATCCTTGCTTATAAATTCAATATTATCTTGCATATCGCGGATTTTATTGCCGACAACCTTTATAAAATCGATTAAATCATATGGAGAAATTTTATTTTTCATTTTATTTATACTTAAATTATTAATATCAATTGAGAAAATGGTGAAATAAGCCAAGACTTAAACCAAATAAGCTTAAACTTATTAAGCCGCTTCTGCAATAAAGCCTGGATTTAAGAAATTGGCTTTGACTTTGCCATAGACGAATTCTGAACCATCTATATTGGTTAATTTTCCACCTGCTGCATTTAAGATTGCATGACCTGCGGCTGTATCCCATTCAGATGTTGGGTGGAATCTTGGATATAGATCCGCTTCACCAGTTGCAACCATACAGAATTTTAATGAGCTTCCAGCTGGGATTTCTCTTTTAACATTTTTATTGGATAGATATTTTTCGATCTTCTTTGGATCTTTATAAAATCTACTACCTACTACAATTAAACCTGCGTTATTTGGTTTTCTAACCGATATATTTTGCTCTGCCTCACCATCTTTACAAGAAATTGCTGTATCGCCATAACCAAAATACATTGTTTCAAAAACTGGAGCATAGATGACCCCCAAAACAGGTTTAAAATTTTCCATCAAGGCGATATTAACTGTAAATTCGCCACGGTTATTTATAAATTCTTTAGTACCATCCAAAGGATCAACTAGCCAGAATTTACCACCTGATATATCTGGTATAATACCATCTGATGCGGATTCCTCTGCAACTATTGGAATATCTGGAGTTATTTTTCTTAAACCCGCTAATATTATTTTTTCTGCTTCTTGATCAGCAATGGTAACAGGCGAGCCATCGCCTTTTTTGATTACCTTTGTACCAGAATTAAAATATTTTAATTCTAATTTACCTGCTTCAATAGCAATTTTTCTTAACTCTATAATTAATTTAGGAATTTCCATTTATCATTCTGCTTATCAAATTTGTTATTTTATACTATATTGTTCTTTCACGATCATAACATAAAAGACAAAGGTAAAACAGCATGGATTATAATATCACATTTAATGATATTGAAATTACTTATATATTAGCATCAGCAGTGATCGGTATTATAATCGGATTTATTATTTTCAGACTATTTTACAGCAAGAAACTATCTGGAATTGAATCAAGTAAGTTACAGACTGAGCTAGATATTCGCCAAGAACAATTAAATAAAACATCCGAAGAGAATGCTGCAATATCCGACGATTTAGAAGATTTAAAGCAAGTAAACGCCAGATTACAAAGTGATTTAGAACATGAGAAAAAAGCCACTTTAGAAAAAATGGATATATTAGAAAAAGCCAAACAGCAAATGTCTGATAATTTCAAAGCTTTAAGCCAAGACGCCCTAAGCTCTAACCGAGATGCATTCCTATCCCTTGCCAAAGAAAATCTAGAGAAAATCCAAAGCTCTGCCAAAGGCGACCTTGATAAAAGGCAAGATGCTATTCAAAATCTTATCACCCCTGTTAATCAATCTCTGGAGAAGATGGGTAAAAAACTATCTGATCTTGAATCTGCAAGGGTTGGCGCATATGAATCCCTAAAAGAACATATGGTACATATGAAGAATGACCAAGATAAGCTCCGCCATGAAACATCTAGCCTTGTCCAAGCTTTAAGAAGCCCAGCGACCCGAGGACAATGGGGTGAAATGCAATTAAAAAGAACGCTAGAGATGGCAGGAATGGTCGAAGGTCAACATTACCAAAGCCAAGTAAATCAGAAAAATGACGAAGGCGGACAACATAGACCAGATGTAGTTGTAAATGCACCAGGTGGGCAATCTATAATAATCGATTCTAAAGCTCCGATTGAAGCATATTTAGATTCGCTTAAAGAAGGCATTAGTGAGAATGATAGGAAACTTGCCTTAAAGAAACATGCCAAACATGTAAAAGATCACATGAAAGCATTGGGTCAGAAGAAATATTGGGATAGTTTTGAAGATAGTCCAGAATTTGTAGTAATGTTCTTACCGGGTGAAAGCTATTTCAGTGCCGCATTACAAGAAGATCCAAGCTTGCTTGAATTTGGAGCAGAATTAAAAGTCCTACCATCATCTCCAACCACTTTGATATCTTTGTTAAAAGCAGTTGTTTATGGCTGGCGTCAAGAAAGGCTGGCAGAAGATGCCAAGGAGATATCAGAAACTGGACGGGAATTACACAAAAGGCTAAATACTTTCTTCGATCATATCCAAAAAATTGGTAAGGGCTTGAACGGAGCAATGAACAGCTATAATAATGCCATTGGTTCATTAGAGCGCAGTGTAATGCCCAGCGTTAGAAAGTTTGAGACCTTGAATGTCGCACCAGAAGGCAAAGAGATCGATCATCTAGACCAAGTCGAGCAAACTGCCCGAGTGGTTAATATGCCAGAGAAAACTGATGTTAAGTAATTAGAGTGATTTAAAAAGGATTATTTGGATTTAGTTTTTTATTTAATTTGGACTTATCTTTTAATAAACCCATTTCATTTGCTCTTTCATAAGCTTGTTCAAGCATTGGCGAAGCATCAGTATGTAAGAATTTCGAAATAACACCTTCTGGTTTCTTACCAAAGATAGCATCAGCCGCAATTTTTGCGGATTCCAAATCTATATAATCATTATCTGAATTTGAAAGCCCTGTTGGATCTACATAGCTAGTAAAATTTCTTGAGATAAGCTTGCCCAATGCTTTTTCTGATCCTTTTTCTATATCTCTGGAGAATTTATTCTTTTGATAAGATGCAATATAAGGTTTTGGACTCATATATATAGCTACTTTTTTTAATAAGCTTTGCTCTGCTCTAATTAATTTAACCACAATTTCTAAATCTTTCTGAGAAATTGCTTTATCATGAAACTTAGATTCTGATTTTTTTATTGATGTCTCTATTTCTTTACTCATAACGTTACCCTTAATTAATAAAATATGTTAAAAGAATACCACATCTAACTCCGCATGTCAACAACAACTATGAAAAACACAGCTATTGACTTTTTCAAGGAATAATTTAAATAAATTAGTAGATAATAAATTAAGAACGCAAAGGTTTATAAAATGGCAATTTTACCAATATTGGTTGCACCTCATCCAGTTTTAAAAAAAGTGGCCGATCCAATCAAACAAGTTGATGATGCAATCCGTAAACAGATGGATGATATGCTGGAGACAATGTATGATCAGGGCAATGGTATTGGACTTGCAGCCCCACAAGTTGGAATTTCTAACCGAGTAATCGTGATGGATTTAGATAAAAGAGACGGCGA
>CALDHH010000122.1 GCA_937941575.1 uncultured Alphaproteobacteria bacterium
CTCTACTCATATCTTCAAGCTCCTAATTTTGGGCTTCTTTGCCATGGCTTTTTTTATGATGCTAATTTGTACTGAATTTACAGCAATTTCTTTATCAATTATTTGCTGTCTTTCTTTATCGGCTCTTTGTTTAATCATCCCGCATATTAATCTCTCCACATCCGAGATTTCATCCGATCTGTTTATTTTAATTCTTGCCCCGTAATCAAGCAATAAATCAACAAAAGGAATATCTATCTTCTCTAAACTGATTTCTTTTGCTACCATTTGGAGAGAGCTCAAACCTAGCTCTTCATCTAAAACATTAGGATTAGCACCGTTTTCTAATAATAGTTTAGCCATATCATAATCGCAATCATCAACTAAGCTAAACAATGTAAGACTCTTATCCAATATAGCTTTCTCTGAATTCCCCATATTCTCCAATATTAAATTAACTATTTCAGGGTAATCAAACATCATCGCTTCCATTAAAGCCGTCTTGCCCATAAAATCTTTTATTAGCAAATCAGCTTTATTATCAATAAGTAACTTAACCACGTCCAATTTGCCAGTTGCAGCAGCCATGATAACTGGGTTCAATCCTATTCCATCTTCAAAGAGATTTAAATTAGCCCCCTTATTAACCAAAGCCTCAATTATCTCAAGATTACAATCTTCAACTGCTTCACAGATTATAAAATCTGGATCATCCCGCCCCGGCTTGGCCCCATCTGCAAATATGGCTTTATTTACATCAAAACCATCAATATTCAAATATTTCACAACATCATCTTTTTTTAGGTTGGATCCATCTTTACGGATCAACTCAAATAGATCATGTTCATAATTCTCACTCATATCTTCAAGCCTCCAATTTTAGACTTCTTTGCCATGGCTCTTTTTAAGGCAGTTATTTGCGCAGAACTTTCTTCTATTTCTTTTTTAATCTGTTTATCTTTTTCTTTTCTATTCTCTATCTTATCAACTAGATCTTCTACGATTTTTTTAACAGCTCCACATATAATATATTTATATTCGCTAGACTTAATTTCTGCGTCATACTCAAGCAGTAAGCTAATCAATGGTATGTTTAATTCACCTACATCAATCTTATTAGTTGCTTGATGAATGGAACTTATTTTTAAATTACCATGTCTAATATTGGGGTCAGTATCATGTTCTAAGATTAGCTTGGCAATATCATAATTATTATCTCCAACTGCCATAAATAATGCATAGCTTTTATCTAATTTAGCTTTTTCTGAATCATCATAATTTTCTAAGATTATTTCTACAATATCATCTCTATTATTTAGCACTGAGTTAACTAATGCTGTTTGTCCCTGTGGATCTTGTACTAATAGATCAGCTTTATTATCAATTAATAATTTTATAATATCTATTTTTTCATATCTTGCAGCCCAATTAATTGGATTCCAGCCCTGATCTTTAAAGAAGTTTAGCTCTGCTCCATTTTTAACTAATGCCTCAACTATTTCATAGTTACAAAGCCTAACCGCTTCACAAATTATAAACTCTGCTTCATCGCTATACATCAATATTTCTTTATTTATATTGAAATCTTCCATATTCAGATATTCGGCAATATCTTCCTTTTTTAAATGATCCCTTTTACTCCGAATTAAATCAAATAATTCTTGCTCATAATCTCTATTCATATCTTCAAACCCTCAATTTTAGGCTTGCCTGCCATTGCTTTTTTTATGGCCGTAACTTGCGCAGAATTTTCTTTTATTTCTTGTTCAATTACTCTTTGCAGTAATATATCGCTTACGATTTTTTCAGATGATTTATATTCAATATTACTATCTTTATTCGCCCTAATTTCTGCTTTATAATCAATTAGTAAATTAACCATCTCCATATTCACATCTTTATCGAGTGGTTTGGTCGCTGCAAGATGGAGGGGGGTTATCTCATCATCGCCATGTTTAATATTTGGGTTTGTACCATTATCTAATAATAATTTTGCAATCTCACAGCTATTGGCCCTAACACCATCATTACTATTTTTAACAGCCACGAATAAAGCGTAGCTTTTATCTAGATCAGCTTCTCCTGAATCATCATAGTTTTCTAAAATTAATTTTGTTGAGCTGACATGATCGTTCAACACAGCATTAACCAAGGCTGTTCTGCCGTGATAATCCTTTATTAATAAATCTGCCCCATTATCAATAAATAATTGAATAACATCTGTTCTCTCAAATATAGCAGCCCAGATGATTGGATTAAAGCTCTCTTCATCTTCAAAAATATCAAGCTTAGCTCCTTTTATAACCAGAGCTTCAACTATCTCATAACTACAATTCATAGCAGCTTCACAAATTATATAATCTGGATCAGAATTCTCTAGATCCGCCCCAAGGCGAAATATACCTCTACTGATATTAATATCTTTTCGGTCTAAATATTCTGAGATATCTTCTTTTGTCAGTTTAAATTCATCATTATGAATTAAATTAAATAGCTCTTCTTCAAAATCCCTAATCATATCTTTAAACCTCCGATTCTAGGTCTTTTCGCCATCTCTCTTTTTAAGCTCGAAACTTTAATTGCATTTACTTGGCTTTCTTCATCAATCTTCTTCTGTAATTTATCCTGAACATCACTCAAGTAACCGCTTAAAAATGCTTCTATTAGAATATCATATTGTTTACCCTCTAAGCTTAATACTGTATCTAAAAGGGTTCTAAACTTACTAAATGGATTACTATTTTCTTTATGGATATCAGCGCCATGCTCAACCAATAACTTGATATATATTTCTGAAACTTCATCACTTAGAAGAGGAGAATGCAGAGCCATCTCTAAAGCCGAACAACCATCTAATATATAATTCACATCTATTTTACCGCTTTCTAAAAGAGTTTTTGCAATGGAATATTTATTTCTCTTTATAGATGACAACAAAGCATTGTGACAGTCTATCTTGGCCGCTTCTGTTTCCTTATAATGTTCCAACATAATCTCTAAAAATTCAGGACTACAGTGATAAGATGCATATTCTATCGGTGATAGAGAGGTAAATCTTACATCAAAATCAAGGTCTTTATCTTCAACCAATAAACTCAAAACATTTGTACAATTACGTAAGACCGCCACGTTAATTGGGTTATAGCTTTCTTCATTTTT
>CALDHH010000123.1 GCA_937941575.1 uncultured Alphaproteobacteria bacterium
CCCTGAAAAGCTTAAAGAAAATAAATACTTAATCATAAGATTGGCAATAGTTTTAATTAAATTTATACAACAATAATAACAGCAACAGGTTGGAATACAAGTAATCACGTGAATGAGTTTACAAATACAAAGGTTTGTAGAGTAACCAAAAGTAGTGAGACTATGCCCCTTATAGTTATAATTATATGAAATACAGTAACTATAAACACATTGAAGAAATGACCAAAGATATACAAAAGATATCTTCCCCATATAGAGTATTTACAGGTAAAAAAGCAAAAAAACTTTTAAAAGACATGGTTAAATATAAAGGAGAAGTCGTATGGAGTTATAATCCGGCTTAGAATGGACATTCCGGTAGTTTTCCACCCAAAGCGGATATTTTGAGAATAGATTCTACCTATGTTTTATTTATGATAAAAACATTAGCAGATATAACTTAATAGAAGAGATTTTTTAAGCCTTTATAAACATCTTTTTTTATTGTATAAGCTTATAAATGAAAATTGTGTCAGATATTGGTGGAACTTATGCGCGGTTTGCGCAAAATATTAATGAAGTGCCAAAAAGAGTCCGTAAATATAAAACATCAGACTTTTTGACGGTTTATGCCGCACTTAATCAATATTGTAACGATGAAAATATTGATGCACAGCATGGTGATATATCGATTGCCGCTGCAGGGTCTGAAAGAAACAATATTTGGACAATTACCAATAACCCCGACTGGCCAATTGATCGACTTCAATTCAAATTGAATGGCTGGCGCGTACAGATCATGATGAATGATTTCGAAGCGGGAACCTATGCCCTACCTGTATTATGTGCAGATGATTTAAAAACCTTAAGAGCGGGAATTAAAAAACCAGAAAAATCTTTGTGTCTTTTAGGCCCAGGAACAGGTTTGGGGCTAGGCTACTTTCATCCACCAAATATAGTACAAAAAACTCATGGCGGTCACATGCCTATTACGTGCATAACCGATGAGCAATGGGATGTTGTCAAAAGCTTTCAAAAACAAAAAGCTTCGCCTGTCGTATTTGAAGATATCGTCAGCGGACAAAATGATTTTGTCAAAATCAATCCGCAGTTATTTCATGAATTTCTTGGACTCTTCGCCGCGCAAAGCGTTATACATGGAGATTCATATGGTGGCCTATACTTAACGGGTGGGATAATAGAAGCGCTTGTCAAAGAAGATAGATTCGACTTTGACACCTTCGAACAATATTTCTGCTTTGATGGAGTAATATCTGTGAAGGAAGATTTGCAAAAGACCCCTATCCATATCATCACAGACCCTAACCCTGCGTTGAAAGGACTTATTTATGCCCAAAGCATACTTGACAATTGATGACAGCCCCACACCAGAAACTAAAGATCTGGTCAATTTTTTAACAGCCCGTGATATTCCTGCAATTATTTTTGTACGTGGTGACTTAATGGAGAAAAATCCACATGCGATTGAATATGCGATTCAAAAAGGCTTTATTATAGGTAATCATTCTTACTCTCACAAATCTGCTGGAGAGATGAAATATCAAGATTGGATTGATGATCTAGAATTATGCGATAATTTGATTGAAACAGCCTATCAGAATTGTAATCTACCGCGCCCCAAAAAACTCTACCGCTTTCCTTATATCGACCGTGGTGATGGACAAAAGAACGAACAAATAGACCTAGCAACAATCAAAGAGAATGATCAAACATTGCCACTACAGCAATATCTACACAAACACGGCTTTCACCAACCATTTGAGAATATGCCTCCCACTTATCCGAATAAAGCCAAAGACTGCCTTTACACCTTCACTACACGAGACTGGATGCTTAACAAAAAGCACCTTGGCAACCATAACATCAAAACCATTGATGATCTTATGGCTCGTGTTGATGCAGATAAAAATCTACAAGACGAAACGTACAACCATGTGATTATCATGCATGATCAGCTTGGACTTCTTGATGTTTCCTGCGCCTTAATTGATTATTTTTGCGAAAAAGGATTTATATTTCAAAACTGACACCCCCAACACAAATTGAACACTCAGTGCTGAATTACTAAAGAGACTAAACCCATAACCTTCGGATGGACAAACTAAAGCCAATCTTTCTTATTTTTATCCACCCTTCTTATCTCCTAATTTTTCCTATGCAATTATGTATTTCTCTATATTTAGCCTCAATATTATATTTTATATTACCATCCTCATCCATATACCTATATGGGAATTCAATCTTTACGTATCCCATATGGTTTCCGACTATTCGACTATAGAAAGTTGGATTGGGAGCATAATCTCTAGGATATGTATTCAAGTCAACAACGCTAGTCGAATTGGGATGCAAAGATAGAAACTCTTTTATATCTTGATAAGGAATGATTTTATATTCTTTGTGATTTCTTATAGTCTTTTTTCTGCCCCTATCATCTATATAATGCTTTCCGCCCTGTTTTTTAATTCGAATAGTTTTTACTTTGTTCCAACTTTTAAATCCATTATGTAGAATTAACTGTGCCTTTACATGGCCTGGAATAACTTTAAAATTATCCATACAAACACCGGCATAATTACCGGCTCCATAAAAGCTTAAATATAAAATGGGTAATATAACCAGAGATAATAAGCCGTATTTTATTATTCTTTTAATTTTTACTAATATCATTCCCTATAAATTTCTATTACTGGCATTACTTTGCTTTGTTCATATTATTAATCATTAGAATACTTAACGCTTCACTCAAGTAATACAACTCAACTGATTTAATTCTATTAACAAATAAGTCATATGCTTTATTATAATCTTGTCTAATCTGATTTCCTTGTGAGCTAAGTGCGTATCCTAATCCACCCTCAGCAAGCCAATAGCCATTTTCAGAAGATTTATTTAACCAATAGAAATAATTATACTTATTCAAATCCTTTGCAACTTTAAGCTTTCTAGATAGCTTATATTGTGCCCTAGGATCACCTGAAATAGATAGATTACTACATTCATAAATATTAAAGTTTATGGTGCAACTATCCATATTTAATTTTATATCTTTTTCTGCTTTGGGAATATCGCCTAAATATTCTTGAGCAAACAAAAAATTACTCTTGGCTAAGTCTTTTATAATGACATCATGTTCAAATATTTTATTTTGCTCTTTTAAGTTCAATGCTAAATAATATCCAGCCAGCAAATTACTACTTTTATATAGAGAGGCATATATAGAATTAGCTTCGTTTAAATTCTTTTCTACCCCATATTTACCCAAAGTGGATAAATGGGCGTATTGCATTAATGCAACCTCATCTAATTCTAAGGATTTTTCTTTTAAATGTCCAACTGTGATATAAGAATGTCCCCTATTAGCATAATGGTGAACAAAATCCGAAAAAATCCACGCAAAAAATAATATGGGCAAGGCAATAGAAATTGAATATTTAGATTTGGGATCTTTATTAAAAAACAACTTATATGCTTGCAATATTACAAACATAAAAAAAATAAATTTTAAAATAAAAGCTAAATATATTATTGCTTGATAATCCATAAAAGGCTTAAGAAAGGCAAGACTAGACTTAAAAACCTCTAATAATTGGTAACTAATTATTAATGAGATTAAAGCTGTAAAAAAAGTTACCCCAAGTTTTCTTGATGCGAATACCTTAAAAAAATTGGCGTCGTTCTTTCTATTCTCTTCATTCATATTATTATCCTGCATTAATATTTAGAACTAGCTATTACACCCATGGTCATAGCCTTATTAATAAGCTCATTACCTTTGATTATATCTTTCTCTACACCATCTCCATTTTTATAAGCAACCCCAAGCCAATGATATGCAGGTGGGTATTCTTTTTTTACTAAATTTTCTAAAATTTCAATCGATTTTTTATTTTCATTCTCATACTTATACATTAAAGCAAATCTTAATCCTGCATATAATGATTGTTCAGAATCTCTGGAATATAAATTTTCCGCTAATAATTTTGCCTTAGAGTAATCTTTACCATAGCCAAAATATCCTCCGTCAAAATACATATCCATTAGCTTAAACTCTGCAGCAATTGGATCTTTAAAAGTATAACGATACTTCTGGTAGTTAATTTCTCTATTAAATTCAGCATGTACGATAAAAAACATCAAGATTATAGCGGATAAAAAT
>CALDHH010000124.1 GCA_937941575.1 uncultured Alphaproteobacteria bacterium
GCAGCGGGTTCTTTATTCGCGGGATCAACATTTGATAATAATGCACATGCTGGAAATCTTCTAGATATAGTTATGAAAGCAGCAGTAGGAGTTACTGTTTCTGAAGCCAAGGGGCAATTAGAAACAGTAGGAATGCAGGGTTTAAAAAACATGGCTAATAAAGTTAATTTAGAATGTAATACTTCTAGTAATTCTGGAATATCAGCAGAGCTTTGTGATAATAATTCACAAAGACAGTATAATTCATCTGATAGTTCTTCTAAAAAATATGGATCGTCTCAAAGAAAGAGAACTCAAACAAACACAACTCAAAGCCAAATTTCTTCTGTTATCGATGCTGCTAGTAATGTTGGTAATAGACAAGTACAAAGAGCAGAGGTTAGAGAAGAAGTTCAACTAACTAGGGCTGAGATGCAACAGCAATTAGAAGTTGTTGCATGTATGCAGAATGATATTAAAATAATGGATAACCGTGACGATCCAGTTGTAACGGCTATGTGTAAGCTTAATGGTTTAAGTGCTTTTAAATAGTTTTAATAACTTGCTCTAGAATCTGAACTGTAACTTTTTCTTAAAATGATTAGAATAGATTGTATAATTAAATAACAGTCTCTTCGAAAGTTTTACACAATGAAAAATACTAAAATAATTATTATGGGCTTATTGCTAATCGCAATTTCATGCTTCTTTATCTTTGATTTGGGGCAATATCTGTCTTTTGATTATTTGAAATCTAGCCAAGAAACATTCAAAGATTATTATCAAGATAATAAATTCACTACAATTTTAAGTTTCTTTTTACTATACGTATTGGTAACAAGCCTATCACTACCTGGGGCTGCTGTCATGACATTGGCGGGTGGGGCTTTATTTGGCTTTCTAACTGGTTTAATCGTGATTTCATTTGCAAGCACCATTGGCGCCACAATCGCTTTTTTAACTGCTAGATTCTTAATTGGCGATTCTATTCAAAAAAAATATGGCCATAAATTAGAAGATATTAATAAAGGAGTTGAGAAAGAGGGGGCTTTTTATCTATTTTCTCTACGCTTAGTCCCATTATTTCCATTTTTCTTAGTAAACTTACTAATGGGGATTACTAAAATACCAACAGTTAAATATTTCACTGTAAGTCAAATCGGTATGCTACCAGGGACTGCTGCGTTTGTTTATGCAGGAACAGAAATTGGTAAACTTGATAGTTTATCTGGTATATTGTCGCCTAGCTTACTTCTAGCCTTCACAATATTGGGAATATTACCGATGATTACTAATAAAATACTTGGAATAATCAAGGCCAATAAAATCTATTCAAAATATGATGAGCCAAAATCTTTTGATTATAACTTGGTTGTTATTGGTGGAGGTTCTGCGGGTTTAGTATCTTCATATATCGCATCTGCGGTTAAAGCAAAGGTTGCCTTGATTGAGCGTGATAAAATGGGCGGTGATTGCTTGAATACTGGCTGTGTACCGAGCAAAGCTTTGATTAAATCTGCAAAAGTAATGTCTTATATAAACAGATCAAAAGAATACGGTATTGATGTATCAGGTATAAAAGTTGATTTCAAATCTGTGATTAATAGAGTTCATAAAGTAATTGAGAAGATTGAACCACATGATTCAATTGAAAGATATACAAAATTAGGCGTTGATTGTATTACTGGCGATGCAAAAATCCTTGACCCGTTTAGAGTAGAGGTAAATGGTAAAACGATAACTGCCAAGAATATCATTGTTGCGACTGGTGCAAAACCATTTGTGCCACCAATTAAGAATATTGATAAAATTGAATATCATACAAGTGATACGATCTGGTCAATTGATAAATTACCAAAGAATATGGTTGTTCTTGGTGGTGGTCCAATCGGTTGTGAACTTGCGCAGGCATTTGCAAAATTGGGATCAAAAGTAACTTTGATTGAAATGGCAGATGAAATTATGGGGCGTGAAGATTCAGATGTCTCAAAGCTAATCCGCAAGAAGTTTGAAGCTGATGGAGTAAATGTCCTAACTAGCCATAAAGCCGAAGAGTTTGGAACAGCTGCTAAACAAAAATATATTACCTGTGACCATAATGGTAAAGAGGTGAAAGTTAAGTTTGATCTGGTAATGGTGGCAATTGGTAGAAAAGCTAGAATAGAAGGCTTTGGCTTGGAAGAATTGGGAGTAGAGCTATCAGATAGAGGCACAGTAATTGCCAATGATTTCTTACAAACAAACTTCCCGAATATATATGTTTGTGGTGATGTAACAGGTCCTTACCAGTTTACTCATGTAGCTGCTCATCAAGCTTGGTATGCAAGTGTTAATGCTTTATTCGGTAGTGTTAAGAAGTTTAAAGTAGATTACAGAGTAATCCCATGGTGTACTTTTACTGATCCAGAAGTTGCAAGAGTTGGTCTTAACGAAGAAGATGCAATTGCAAAAGATATTGAATATGATGTTACAACATATGGTATTGATGATCTGGATCGAGCGATTGCAGATGGTGAAGATCATGGTTTTGTTAAAGTTATAACTCCTAAAAAATCTGATAAAATATTGGGAGTTACAATTGTTGGCGCGCAAGCTGGCGATTTAATTGCTGAATTTGTTTTGGCCATGAAGTATAATATAGGATTGAATAAGATATTAGGCACAATCCATATTTACCCAACTATGGCAGAAGCAAATAAATATGTTGCGGGTAATTGGAAAAAAGCCAATAAACCAGAATGGGCATTAGAATTAATAGAAAAATTTCACAAATTTATGAGAGGATAATTTACAATGAATAGAAGAAAATTTAGTTTAATATTATTATCAACAATATTTATTCCAAGTATATTAAAAGCAGAAGGAGCAAAAGCCATGTTTGAAAAGCTAACTTTGACAAATGATGAATGGAAAAAGCGTTTAACTTCGGAACAATATAAGGTTCTTAGAAAAGAAGGAACTGAACGAAGCGGAACAAGTGCTTTGAATCATGAGAAGAGAAAAGGAATGTTCCATTGTGCAGGTTGTGATCTACCTCTGTTTAAATCAGAATATAAATATGAAAGCGGTACTGGTTGGCCAAGTTTTTATGACGTAATTGATGGTCATATTGGTACAAAAGAAGATAGAAAATTATTCTCGACTAGAACCGAATATCATTGTGCAAAATGTGGTGGTCATCATGGGCATTTATTTAATGATGGACCTTCGGATAAAACAGGGCTTAGATATTGTAATAATGGTGTTGCCTTGAAATTTATACCAGAGGAGTTAAATTAAGATGATAAAAAAAATATTAATAATGTTACTAGGGGTATTTATGATGACAGGTGATGCGGATGCTATCGTGGCTGCACAAGAGTATAAGACTGCTGTATTTGCAGGCGGATGTTTCTGGTGTGTTGAATCGGATATGGATAAGCTAGAAGGCGTAATTGCAACTAAATCAGGTTATTCAGGCGGAGTTACTAAAAATCCAGAATATAAGCAAGTCTCATCTGGAGTAACGGGTCATTATGAAGTTGTTGAAATTACCTATAACCCAAATGTAATTAGCTTTGAAGACTTAACCAAGTATTTTATGCGCACTATTGATATATTTGATGGTAAAGGTCAATTCTGTGATAAAGGACAACAATATGCTTCAGCCGTATTTTATAAAAGCGAAGAAGAAAAGCTTATTGTAGAATCTGTATTTGCTGATCTACAAGAAAATTTTAAAGCAAAGATAGAAACGGAAATATTAGAAGAAAAAATATTTTATGATGCTGAAGATTATCACCAAGATTATTACAAAAAGAATCCTGTAAGATATAAATATTACAGATATTCATGCGGCCGTGATAATAGAGTAAAAGAAATATTTAAAGATGTCCCAGAATAAGCAAATAATATGGAGCTTAATATTCGTATTATGCTCCATATTCGTGCTCGCTTACCTTCCCAAGACTCCTGATGCAATTGGACAAGTAAAAGTTTTAGACGGTGATAGTTTGGAAATTGGGGAGCAGCGTATAAGATTATATGGGATAGATGCGCCCGAACTTTACCAAAAATGTAAAACTAAAAATAACCAAGATTGGAATTGCGGTAGAGAATCAAAAGCGTTTTTAAAAGAATTTATTGGTACCGATTCTATTGAATGTCATGAAATTGAACAGGATAAGTACAAAAGAATGGTTTCTATTTGCTATAAAGATGATGAAAACATTAATGAAGCGATGATTTCATCAGGTATGGCAATTGTATATAAGAAATATTCTAATGATTTTATTAAGGCAGAAACTAAGGCAAAAGCCTTAAGAATAGGGCTTTGGCAAGGAAAATTTATGAAGCCTTGGAACTGGCGTAAGAATAAAAATAGAAAAAACTTGTAAAAAATATAATTTTTTTGTAGAAGTATCTAACTTTGTAAAGTATCTTAGTTTCCAATCTGTGAGTTATGCGGGTGTGGTGGAATTGGTAGACGCGCTGGTTTTAGGTACCAGTGGCTTAGGCCGTGGGGGTTCAAGTCCCTCCACCCGCACCACAGAAATTTAGTATTAATAATTAAATTTAGGAAGTGTTGACAAAGCTATGCAAATTAAACAAACAAAAGAAGAAACTCTAAAACGTGAATTTGTCGTGAAAATGACAGCAGAAGAAATCGAAACAAGAGTAGAGACAAGATTAAAAGAAGTTGGCGAAACAGTTAATCTTCCAGGTTTCCGTAAAGGTAAAGTTCCTTTAAAAGTTTTAAAAACAAAATATGGCCAAGCAGTAATGGGCGAAGTTTTGGAAAAAGCAGTTAATGAAACTTCTATGCAAGCAATCAATGAAAACAAATTAAAACCTGCAATGCAGCCACAGATCGAAGTAACTTCGTTCGAAGATGGTAAAGGTTTAGAATATAAAATGTCTGTTGAATTACTTCCAGAAGTAAAATTGATGGATTTCAAAAAAATTAAAGTTGAAAAACTTGTTGCAGAGCCAGAAGCAAAATCAGTTGAAGAATCTTTAGCAAAAGTAGCAGATAGCCAAAAGACAAGTGAGCCATTGAAAACTAAACGTGCATCAAAAACAGGTGATATACTTGTAATTGATTTTGACGGTACAGTTGATGGTAAAGCATTCCCAGGAATGAAAGGTGAAGGTCACGAACTTGAACTTGGAAGCAACAGCTTCATCGATACATTTGAAGAACAATTGACTGGCGCCAAAGAAGGTGATCACGTATCTGTAAAAGTTACATTCCCAACACCATATGCAAGTGCAGAACTTGCTGGTAAAGATGCAGTATTTGCAGTTGATGTAAAAGAGATTAAAAAATCAGTTCCTGCAAAATTAGATGATGAATTTGCTAAAAAATTAGGTTTTGATGATTTAGCTGCTTTGAAAAAAATGATCGAAGATCAAATGAAATCTGAATATGATAATGTTTCAAAAATGCATTTGAAACGTATTCTATTGGACGAACTTGATGCAAATCACAAATTTGAAGCTCCAGCAGGTATGGTAAAAGCAGAATTTGATGCAATCATGCACCAAGTAAAAGGTCATGATGAAAATCATGTCCATGATGAGAACTGTAACCACGGTGCAGATCATGACGATATTGATGAAGATGAATATCAAGCAATCGCAGAGAGACGCGTTCGCTTAGGTTTAGTATTAGGTGAAGTAGGGCAAGAAAATAAGATCGAAGTTGGTCAACAAGAATTGCAACAAGCAGTAATTCAAGAGGCTCAGAAATACCCAGGTCAAGAAGCTCAGGTTTTCGAATATTACCAAAAAACACCAAAAGCTTTAGAAATGTTGCGTGCACCAGTCTTTGAAAACAAGGTTATTGACTTTATTCTGGAAATAGTGCATATTGATTCTCGTACAGTATCAATAGAAGAGTTGCAAAAAGCATCTGAAGAAGAACCTTCGAAGCCAAAAAAAGCAGCCGCAAAGAAAAAATCGCCTAGTAAAGCAAAAGCGAAGAAATCGGATGATACTGCTAAGAAATCGTCTACAAAGAAATAAAGACGATTAATATTTAGCACAGTTTTAAACTGGCAAATCTTAATATGGAGATA
>CALDHH010000125.1 GCA_937941575.1 uncultured Alphaproteobacteria bacterium
GAAATCCCATTATCATCATTTGGTAAAGCAAGTGAGGTAAGCACCCATAGAACAATATTAGATCATTGCAAAAGAAGGATTAATGATTATCTTGGCGATAATTGGGAAATAAACGAAGAATTGGAAGTAATAAATACTAGATCAATAGGTGATAACCTATATATGAAAGATATATTCAATTTCGAAGCATCCCGCCAAACAACCATAACAATGGGCAGAGATTCAAATTTCAAGGTTGAGCATTCACAATTTATCGATATTGATAATAAAACATTTATCGATGCAGCCTATAGCAAGCTAACCGGCATTGGCTATAGCAATCTACCCCAACATCAAATACAAAATCAGGGCAAAGATTCAAAAAGCCCAATGGACCTAATAAACAACCCCAGGGTCAGACAAGCACGATCAAAAGGCAGTAGAGTTCTCTAAAACAATCTAGACATTCCGTAATAATATATGCTATAAGAGTTGATATTTGAAATAAAATGTTAAATATTAACTAATAATATTGCCAAATTAATTATTAAATTTTTGGTAATCACGCATAATTTATTAAAAGGTCTTGATAAAAATGAAGGATTTATTTGCTAGATTTAAAACTGTCGGCGTTGCAGTTAGAAAAGATCTTTCTATTGATATTCCAGAACCAAGCGATTCAGAAAAATTTGCCTATAAAAGATTCTATGAAAGATATAGTGCCCATTTCGCCGCCAAAGAAATGATAGAAACCGGCTTAAAAAGAAACAGCCTCTGGCTATTATATCAAGGCTTGGAATTACTATCAAAACACCGATTACAATTGGATAGCTTAGATTTAAGAGACTTACCCTCCTGCGAAGATTTATCTTTCATTGAATTAATCCAAGAATATAGAGATATATTAAAACATTCAGCAACTTCCCAATTCTTACTAGAACAAGCAATAGAGCTAGATAATCTGAAACTAATAGATAAAATATTAGAAGAAATCCCAAATACAAGTAAATCTGACAGCTATCTATTATTAGTAGTCTGCGCCTTGAACAATGATAATACTAAACTACTAAATATATATGGAGATGAGATAGCTAATATTAAAAGAAACGACCCCGTTTTCCTATTAACTATTTTCTTGGTCGGCGCTAGACAAGATAAAAAAAATATAAAAAATTGGGCAATAATTAATGGCTTTAAAACTGATAATTTTAAACTCGCCCATTCAAAAGATCAGCTAAGCGCAATATCAGTTAAAAGCCTAATCAAAGAAAATCAAATAGAAGTTGATAGCGAATATCTATTAAAAAGATTTGATGATAGCTTTGATATAGATTTTATAAAAATACTAATGGAATACAAACCTGAATTTAATATCCTAGACGAAGTTCACAACTTAATAAAAGCAGATAAACCATCCAGTGCCCATAAAATATTAGAACTTGGAATAAAACCTAGCATAGAAACATTTGAACTTTTATTAGAGCTCGAGCCAAACTTCCCAGATCTTTTTAAAATCGTAATTTCTAAATTAAACAAAGAAGATGTCTTATTTAATAAAGGCAGTTTTTTATCAAGATCCATTAAAATAAACATACCGGAATTCAATCTTGTAAGCGAATTAATGAAAGCAACAAAAGATTGGCCAGAAGAAGCAATTAATCAGGCAATAATATCTAGCGTTAAAAATTCAAGAATTTATTATTTAGAAACTCTGCTAAAAAATCATGATAAATATTCAATTCCACTTATCAATAGATTACATGAAGACACACAAAATAATTATATTAGGGACGCATTAAAATCTGCCCTAAAATCGCATCTAAAAGAAAACTGGCAGATATTATCCGATAATGAAATAATGAAAGAACTCCCCCTTGGTGGCCATAAAATACTGCGGAAAATATTTAATTTTAAAGCCAAAAATATCGTAATTCTATTTGAAAATAATAGCAGTGGAGAAATATCATCCCCACAAGAAAAAAACTTCTCAGACCACGAATCAGATGCTGAAATAATCGAAGCTTTTAATATCTTATCCAAATTCAAAGATAATGTTGAAGAATATCTACCCAGAAAGTCAAATAACAACTCAAAAAAAGACAAATCACCGATAGTTTTGTTGAAGGATCGTTAAAAAACCTGTATAGTCTCTGGAATTATAGATTCTTGAAGGCTGATTTATGAATAATTTAAATTTTAGAGCATCCGATTTCTTAACTAAAAAAGAAATCAACCTAGATAAAAAAATGGTAATCGCCATTGATGGCCCTGCTGGAAGCGGGAAATCAACCCTTTCAAAAAAATTAGCCGCCAGATTAAGCTATTCTCATTTAAATACCGGTGCCCTATACCGCGCAGTCGGCTTGGCCCTATATGAAATCGGCGGCGATCCGGATAGCGATATCGATGTGAAATCAGCATTAAATATTATTCAAAAAAACCTAACCCCACAATTATTAAGCAATCCAGCTCTAAGAACCCAAGAGATCGCAAGATTAGCATCACAAGTTGCATCAATCCCAATGGTCAGAGACGGATTATTAGAATCACAAAGAGAATTCGCATTAAATCCAGATCATGAATATGAAGGATCAATATTAGAAGGCCGTGATATTGGCACAGTTGTATGCCCAGATGCTGATATCAAGCTATTTGTAATCGCCAGCCCAGAAATTCGTGCAAAAAGACGCGTAGAAGAGTTGCAATCATTACAAAAACCCGCTAATTATGAACAAGTTTTGGCAGAGATAATTGAGAGAGATGATAGAGATTCAAATAGGGAAATCGCACCGTTAAAGGCAGCCGATGACGCATTTACAATCGACACATCTGGATTATCTCCATCAGAAGTCGTTGATCACGCCTTAAACGTGATAAAATCTGAATTTGTAAAGCAAACTAGCTAAGCAATTTTAGGGGATGTTTAACAAACATCAAATTCATATAAGATATATGCCCCAAACGGGAGCGAATATATATCATTATATGTCTTAGGTGATCTTAAAAATAGATTGCTACTAAAATAAAGAATGAGGAACTAAAATCATGGCAAACGCCGCAGTAAACACAGAACTAAACGTAAAAGAAATCACAGGAGAAACTTTAAGCTTTGAAGACATGCTTAACGAATCTTTAGGTGAATTAGATAGCTTCGAAGGCTCAGTAGTCGAAGGAGTTGTCGTTGCAATCGATAGCGAAAAAGTAACTATCGATGTAGGTCTTAAATCTGAAGGACGCGTACCATTACGTGAATTCGGACAAGCAGGCACAGAAATTAACATCAATATAGGCGATAAAATCGAAGTCTATGTTGACAGAATGGAAAACAAAAATGGCGAGGCTGTATTAAGCCGTGAGAAAGCCAGACGTGAAGAAGCTTGGGTTGAATTAAATAAAAAATTCGAAGCCGAAGAACGCGTAACAGGTGTAATCTTTGGTCGTGTTAAAGGTGGATTTACAGTCGATCTTGACGGCGCAATTGCATTCTTACCAGGTTCACAAGTTGACATTCGTCCAATCCGTGATGTAACTCCATTACTTGGAACACCACAACCATTCATGATCTTAAAAATGGACAGATTACGCGGTAATATCGTTGTATCTCGTCGTGCTATACTTGAAGAAAGCAGAGCAGAAGCAAGATCTGAACTAGTTGAAAACCTAAAAGAAGGTCAAGTAATCCAAGGTGTTGTTAAAAACATCACAGATTATGGTGCTTTCGTTGATTTAGGCGGAGTAGATGGTCTATTACACGTAACTGATATTTCTTGGAAACGTATTAACCACCCATCAGAATCTTTAACAGTTGGTCAAACAGTTGATGTCCAAGTTATCAAATTTAACGAAGAAAGCGGACGTATCTCATTAGGTATGAAGCAGTTAAGTGCAGATCCTTGGGAAGGCGTTGAAGGCAGATTCCAACCTGGTACAAAATTCAAAGGTAGTATTACAAATATTACTGATTACGGTGCTTTCGTTGAATTAGAAGACGGTATCGAAGGTTTGGTTCACGTATCAGAAATGTCATGGACAAAGAAAAACGTACATCCAGGTAAAATCGTATCTTCAAGCCAAGAAGTTGAAGTTGTGGTACTTGAAGTTGACGCTGAAAAACGTCGTATTTCACTTGGTCTAAAACAATGTACTGATAACCCATGGTCAAGCTTTGCTGATAAACATACAGCAGGCGAAGAAGTTGAAGGCGAAATCAAGAACATCACTGAATTCGGTCTGTTCGTTGGCGTTGACGATGATATTGATGGTATGGTTCACATGTCAGATCTATCATGGGCAATCGATGGCGAAGAAGCTCTAAAAGGCTTCGAAAAAGGTCAGATGATCAAAGTTAAAATCTTAGAAATCGATGCAGATAAAGAACGTATCTCTCTAGGTGTTAAACAATTAACTGATGACCCATTCGCAGAAGCAATGTCAGGCGTTACAAAAGGTGCAGTTGTTACATGTACAATTACAGAAACAAATGACAATGGCATCGAAGTAAGCGTTAATGATGAAATCACTGGCTTCATTAAGAAGATGGATCTATCTACAGAACGTTCAGAACAACGTACAGATAGATTTGCAGTTGGCGAAAAAGTTGATGCAAAAGTAATGCAAATCGACCGCGCTAAACGCAAATTAACTCTATCTATTAAAGCTCGTGAGTTAGAAGAAAACAAACAAGCAATGGAGAACTTCGGTTCATCCGATTCAGGTGCATCTCTAGGTGATATCCTAGGCGCTGCCCTACAAGGAAAAGGCGATAAGAAGTAATTCTTATCTGCTTAGACTAAATAAAAACCC
>CALDHH010000126.1 GCA_937941575.1 uncultured Alphaproteobacteria bacterium
GATGATGGGCTTATCGTTGGAATTGGCAGTGATGTATCTGCATTATCATATCGAGTTACTTCCAACCATATTCTGCAATATAAAACAGATACAGGGACTAGTTTAACAATAACGGTTTTGGGTTATCAGATGACGGAGCAATCCTAGTTTGAATTAATGTTCTGCGCTGTCTTTTGTTTGTCTTGCCTAACCATAGGGATTTTATGGAGTTTATTGGTATTTTTAGGCGGTTTGGAATTACCGTAGATTTTTGATTTATCTGGGGTGCCACCTTGTTCTATTAATTTATCATAGGCTAATTCTAATTCTTGTTTATCTTCGATATCAGCAAAACATTCTTCTTTTATGAGTTTAGATTCAGCGTCAGAAATTACTGTAATTTTCTTTGCAGAAAAGAAGTTGAATATGGATTTAACTGTTACTTCGGTATTTAGGTCGCATTCAATATTGGATATAGTATGTTGGCTTCCTTTTTTCCAGCTACCTAGTTTATTTAAGCAATATTGCTGTATTAATGATTTTGTGGTGTTCTGAATTTTATGCATATTTTTAGTTATATCTAATATTTTAGTTAGGTTAATTTTATCTATTTCTATATTCTTCAAGAAATATTTGCATATTATTATATCGTTGTTTTTTATTAAGTTTTTTATTAAGCAATTTTGGTTAATAAAGGGGCTAGCTCCAGATTCTAATAGAAATTTAACTACTTTATAGTTGTTTTCAATTGCAGATGCTACATCTAATGGGTATTCATAGGAATTATATCTTAAGTAAGAATTTTCACTATATTCAGTGTCAAAATTTCTAATTATTTCTTCTAGATTATTAGAGTTTATTGCAGATAAGAAAGCTTTTTCTGATTTCTGTGGTGGAGTAGTAACACTAAGAGCTTCTTTAGTATCTTCTTCCTTACTTACACCGAATAATGCCATTTTATGCCTAACTTTTAAAATAATAATAGCGCTATTATGCATAATATTGCAGGCTATGTCAATATTTAAATATAATATGAGGAATTTAGTTTTATTAGGATTGTGAACAGGTTTTTTAGGCCTGTTTTTTTTTATATCTAAAATTTTAAAGGGGGGTTTAATTGATGAATGATAAGCAGATGCAGGAATTAATCTCTGCTTTAAATAAGAAAAATGAGAAGGTTAATTTATCGGAAGTTATTTTAAAAATTGGGGTGCCTTTATGTCTGGCTGGAATTATTTATGTTGCCAATCAATTGCCTTCTTTGGATAAAAAAATGGCTTTGATGGAAAATAATCAAGTGGCTTTGACCAAACAGATTGCAAGTATTACTCGCTTTACTGAAACCCCCAGATTTACCAAGCAGAATTTTGAGACAGAGATGAAGATTTATGAACAGAGGATAGCTTTGATGGAGTTAGAGCTTAAGAAAAGAAATGGGTTTATGAACCTGACGGAAGACCGGCTTAGAAGGATTGAAAGATATAGTTCAAGTGATAACAATAAATAAAGGAGTTATATAATGAATAGTAAAATACCAAGAGGGGTTAGGAATGATAATCCCGGTAATATCAGAATTGGGAATATAAAATGGCAAGGGGTCAAGGATCAAATCTTTGACCCTTCTTTTTTGGAGTTTAAATCTTCGATTTGGGGATTAAGGGCTTTGATGAAAGTGCTTTTGACTTATTTTCGTCGCCATAATTTAGATGATGTGCAAGCAATTATAAATCGTTGGGCTCCACCAGTTGAGAATGCCACGGATAGTTATATTGATTATGTGGCAAAAAGAATTGGGGTTAAGCGAGATACAAAAATTAATCTGGAAGACCCATTTATTTTAATTGAATTGGCCAAGGCGATTACCATGCATGAGAATGGGCGAGTTTTACCAAATTATCCAAGAAATTGGTATAGAGATGAGCAATATTTTAAAGCAGCAGCGATGGCATTGGGGCGAGAGATATTATTCACTCCAATTGCGGATAAAACAATTGAGACAAAAGCATATATTTAAATAAAATTAAGGAGATAGATTATGGAGAATTTTTTAAATTTTTTATTGGATAGAATGAAGGAAAGATCAACTTGGTTGGGATTGATATCTTTATTGACTGGGTTTGGTTTGGCAATTTCACCAGAACAAGGGGAATCTATTGTATCAATGGGGGTATCAGTTGCGGGGTTAATTGCAGTTTTTACCAAAGATCCAAATGTATAATATCTTATATTCTTTGATTATGGTTGTGATCTTAGTTTTGGCAGTTATTTGGGTTTTTAAGACGGGATCGGATCATGCAAAGCGGAAAAAACTGGAAGATGAGCAAGATATTATCAATAAAGCAAATCATTATCGGGATCGGCTTATTCATGATGATAATTACGCTAAACGCGTGCGGGATCGCTTCGAGAGGTAGTTTTTGTCAGATTTATCAGCCAATCTATATGGATAAATCCGATACTATTCCAACCAAAAAACAGATAGATAATAATAATGTTATCTGGTTAGAGCTGTGCAATTGAATGATGTTTTTCTAGTTTCTTTAAGATTTGAGCAATGGCAAGATTACTATTGGTAATTGCAATATCATACGGTTTTTGATTGTAGATATTTCTTGAATTTATCGAATTTCTATTTTTAATTAATAATCCTAACATCCGTATACGGTTATACTTGGCTGTGATATGGGCAATTGAATCTCGGTTGATATTATCAATTATTGGGAAGATGTTTTTTTGCTCGATTAGATATTTAAAGCTTTTAAAATCATTATATTTAATTGAATAATAAATTGGGTTTTTGCCAAAAGCGTCTTCTATATTTATATTGGCGCCAGATTTTATTAATAAAGCAATCATGTCGATATCTTTATTAATTGCTGCCATATGTAATGGGGTGAAGCCTAGTTTATCAATCTGATCTAAATCAGCATATTTTGATATTAAAGTCTCGGCCATAAGCAGGTTTTTTTCTTTTACCGCTTCAATTAACATCGTGCTAGTCGATTGATTGATTTTATCAAGACCGAAAAGTTTATATAGGGATGGATGTCTGGTTGTTGTATTATTTTGTTTCATAATAACCTCCGCCTAAATTTCAAAATTTTAATGTTGTTACTTATAATAAAACATATATTTATAAATAAACCCTTAATATAGCTTAAAAAATAAATGATAAATTGTATTGAATTTTACTCATACTGATATATATTTCTATATGTGCTATAATGTTACATAGCTTAACTTTATTTAAATGAGGAAAATTATGGATTTTAATCAAAAAGATACATATGTAGGTAATATATCAGCCAAAGAAATGGATCTTGGATTACAAGCGCATATGCAAAAAGTTTATTACGCAATGTGTTTCGGTCTAGTGATTACTGGCTTAACTGCATTTGGTGTATCATCATCAGAATATTTAATGAATGCTATTTTCGGCAGCCCGCTTAAATGGGTTGTTATGTTGGCACCGCTTGGAATTATATGGTTGGGTTTAAGTCCAGCTAGAGTACAAAAAATGTCGCCTGCTGGTGTGCATGGAGTGTTCTTATTACTAACTGTGGTATATGGTTTATCTTTTTCAGTGATATTTCATGTATTTACGGCAGATAGTATTGCCAGAGTATTCTTTATAACCGCAGGTATGTTTGCAGCCACTAGTTTATATGGTTATACAACCAAGAAAAACTTGGCAACAATGGGATCATTCATGTTTATGGGTCTAATTGGTGTTATTATTGCATCAGTTGTAAATATGTTTATTCAATCAACAATGATGGATATGATTATATCAGTGATTGCTGTGATCGTATTTACAGGCTTAACTGCATGGGATACCCAGAATATCAAAGAAAGCTATTCATCAAATAATGGCAGTGCATCAAATGAAAAAATGGCTGTTATGGGTGCTGTTTCTTTGTTTATTAACTTTGTTGCTTTATTCATGAATCTAATGACCTTAATGGGTGATAGAGAATAATTATACAATAAA
>CALDHH010000127.1 GCA_937941575.1 uncultured Alphaproteobacteria bacterium
AACTATAATATTCAAACCATCTTCATTATTTTTATAAAATTTAAACCCTGCTAAGTCTTTTTCTAATTCTAAGCTTTTATAACTTTCTCTATCTTCAATAAAATCATCTTCAGGCTTTATATCTTTTATTGGGTAAAAAACTCTTTTAGTATTAAATATTTCTGCCTTTAAATTATGAAAGTTCACATTATTATTTGATAAGAAATTCCCAGCATAATTAACAATAAACACAGCTATCAAAATAATTATAATTTTTTTCCAAGTAAACCGTTTTTTCTTATTCATATGAATTCCCCTAATAAACTAACTTAAATATTATACTCTTCTTCAAGCAAAGCTAATAACTCTTCTGATACAGACACAACTAATTCCATTTCTACATGTTCAATAATTTTCAATGGATATAAATTTTCTGGAACTTTATTGATAGCGGATTTTAGCTCCCCTGCTTTTAAATTTAAAGCTTTTGAAAAGTTACTCTCCCAATAACCTCGGTAAAACTGGACATGTTATTTTCATCTCCATTCAACCATAATGCCAATTGCATATCTTTAGATGATATCTCTACTAGATTTTCTTTTAATAATTTTATATTTAGCATTGCACCTTTATTATTAAGCAGCTTTTTCTTCCCGCTCTTTCTCATCATTTTCATCAGTATCTAAGCCAGATTTTGGAGCTGGGTTATTGAATTTTTCTAGTAATTTTTCTAATTCTTTTTCCATTTTCTCTAAATTAGCTTCTTTTACATGCCCAAAGCCACGTAATTGATCTGGTAGAGATGCAATTTCAACTGCAATTTCATGATTATCTTCGTTTAATTTGGCAATAACACCTGTCATTGTATCTTTATATAGTTTAATTAAACGACGTTCATCCTTACGTTCACCCGAATAACCAAAGACATCCAAAGCAGTTCCACGTAAGAATTTAAACTTAGCCAATAAACCGAACATTTTAAGCATTGATGGGCCAAATTCTTTTTTAATCAAATGCCCAGTATCTGGATCTCTTTTTGAGAATACAGGCGGTGCAAGATGGAATTTTAATTTGTAATTACCATCAAATGTTTTTTGCACTTGTTTAATGAATGATCCATCTGAATATAGTCTTGCAACTTCATATTCGTCTTTATAAGCCATTAATTTATAATAATATCTGGCAACTGCATTAGATAATTCTTGATGATCTGGTGCAATATTTGCTTCAACTTTTTTAACTTCATTAACAAATTCAGTATATTTTTTTGCGTAAGCAGCATTCTGATATAAAGTTAAATCAACTGCACGTCTTTCAGCCACTTCTTCCAAAGTCTTTGATTTCTTACGGTGCATGGTTGAAATATCCATATTTGAATAATCAGTTTTAACCATATCTTCCACAGCATCTAAATTAAACGCAGCTCTTCTGCCCCATTCAAATGCTTCTTGATTCATTTTTATTGCAACATTATTAAGTTCAATCGCGCTCATAATTGCTTGCTTGGATACTGGGATAGTCCCCATTTGCCAAGCATAACCCAGCACAAACATATTCGATGCAATGGAGTTACCCATTAATTTTGTGGCAATTTTTGTCGCATCCATCATAACCAAATTATCATCACCACAAATATTACGGATTGATGCAATCATTTTATCTTGTGGTAAATTCCAATTTGGATCTTGAGTAAATGCACCAGTTGGTGTGATGTGATGGTTCAAGATTACTTTGGTATCTTTGCCATTAATTTTTGACAATGCATCACCATCGGCAGTTACCAATAAATCACAACCTAAAATAACATCTGCCCCACCCGCATCGATACGGACAGTTTGAATATCCTCTGGTCTTTTGGCAATCCTGATATGGCTAGTTACTGCTCCACCTTTTTGGGCGAGACCAGTTTGATCCATTGTCGTACAACCTTTATCTTCCAAATGAGCCGCCATCGCAAGCAATGCTCCGATTGTAACAACCCCAGTTCCACCAATACCAGTTACCAATATTGCAGTTGATTTCTTAATCTCTGGTAATATTGGCTCAACCATATCTTTGAAAGCTTTTAATTCTTTTTCATCGACTGCTTTGGCTTCTGGTTTTCTTAAATCGCCACCTTCAACCGTTACAAAACTTGGGCAAAAACCTTTAACACAAGAGAAATCTTTATTACAAGATGATTGATCAATCTTTCTTTTTCTTCCCATTTCTGTTTCAACAGGGTGGATAGATAGACAATTTGATTTTTTACCACAATCACCACAGCCTTCACAGACTTTCTCATTAATAAATACACGTTTTTTTGGATCTTCCATTAAACCACGTTTACGACGACGTCTTTTTTCCGCCGCACAAGTTTGATCATAGATTAATATAGTACATCCTTCGACTTCACGTAGGATCTTTTGCACTCTATCCAATTCATCACGATGTTTAATTACCACATTTGATGGGAAATTATTTACTGATTTATATTTCTCGATATCATCAGATACGATATATATCGTTTGAATACCTTCACTACGTACTTGATTGGCAATTTCTGGAACGCTTAAGCTTCCATCAACTGGCTGACCACCTGTCATTGCAACAGCATCATTATATAATATTTTATAAGTAATATTTACCTTTGCTGCCACAGATGCACGGATTGCCATTAGACCTGAGTGGAAATAAGTTCCATCACCTAGATTTGCAAATACATGTTTTTCTGATGTAAACGGAGCTTGTCCAGCCCAAGGAACACCTTCGCCACCCATTTGGCTAAACATATAAGTATCTCTATCCATCCACATTGACATGTAGTGACAGCCAATTCCAGCCAAGGCTCTACTGCCCTCTGGTACAACCGTTGATGTATTATGCGGACAACCTGAACAATAATAAGGCATTCTTAAAATATTGCTTATATATTTTCTGCGTTCAAAATGCTCTTTTAAAACATTCAAACGATTTTGATATTCAGTTGTATCTGTAATAGTTTCGATTCTGCCAATAATTACTTCTGCGATCTGAGTTGGTGCAAGCTCATATGTCTCTGGGAATAATGGTTTGCCGTTTTCATCAGTTTTACCACAAATTCTTGGTCTTGCATCAGCTGGCATATTAAATAAAATCTCTTTTATTTGTTGCTCAACAAAGCTTCTTTTTTCTTCAACAATTAGAATCTCATCCAAACCATTAGCGAAATCTTTAATACATACTTCATCAAGTGGCCATACCAAGCCAATTTTAAGCAGGCTTAAACCCATTTCTTCCGCAACTTCTGGGGTGATATTTAATTCTTCTAACGCTTGGCAAGTATCCATATAGGCTTTACCAGTGCTGACAATACCAATTCTTCTCTTTTTAGAATCCATTGTAATTCTATTGATATTATTTGCTCTCGCATATGCTTTGGCAGCAGGAAGTCTAAAATTAATTAGCCTTTCTTCTTGGTCAACTGGTTTATCATACCATCTGATATTCAAACCATCTTCTGGCATTAAAAAATCTTCTGGAATATTGAATTTCATTGAGAATGGGTCGGAGAATACTGATGCAGAACTATCAGCCATGTCACTGACAATTTTCATACCAGACCAAGCACCAGAATATCTAGACATTGCAATACCATGTAGGCCAAGCTCCATCGCATCTTGTAAGCCAGTTGGATTAAAGATCGGAATCATACAATGAACAAATGCTTGTTCTGATTGATGTGGGAAAGTTGATGATTTACAAGCGTGATCATCTCCTGCAAGTGCCAATACACCGCCATATTTTGAACTACCTGCCGCATTTGCATGTTTTAAGACATCATTTGATCTATCGACCCCAGGGCCCTTACCATACCACATACCAACAACGCCATCATACATGGCTTTCTTACTTAAATTTAATTGCTGTGATCCCCAAACCGCAGTTGCTCCCAAATCTTCGTTTAATCCGGGTAGGAATCTTATTTTATGTTCTTCGGTGAAATGTTTGGCTCTACCGATCGCCATATCTAATGCCCCGATTGGTGATCCACGGTAGCCTGAGATAAATGTAGCAGTGTTTAAACCGTTTTTCACATCTAACATATGTTGCATCATTGGAATTCTGACCAAAGCCTGCATACCGTTTAAATATATGCGTCCAGATTTTTCCGTATACTTATCGTCTAATGTTACTGCGGTTCTTACCATCTACAACTCCGTCACCAGTTAATAAAATTTTAGTAGTTAATTTGTACACTATATAGCGTCATCAGGGCAAGGGTGATAATTAATTTGCATTTACTGTAAAATGCTGTTAAGAATCTTGCCAGTGCTAATATTTTACATCATTTACTCTTGAAAGGGGTTGAGAACAATAGTTCAGGTAGTAGTACGAGATAATAACGTCGATCAAGCATTGAAAGTCTTGAAAAAGAAAATGCAAAGAGAAGGATTCTTTCGTGAGATGAAGATTCGTAAACATTACGAAAAACCATCCGAGAAAAAAGCACGCGAGAAATCAGAAGCGATCAGACGTCAACGTAAATTAGACCGTAAACGCGAAGAGCGTGAATAGTCTTAATTAACGTTAACTCTAAAAATAAAAAGCCCTAAGTATTTTTACTAGGGCTTTTTTTTATGAATTTAAATTTGAACTTCTATAATGAATCTACATGTTTATCTATTGCATTATAGACCATATCAACAGTTAAGCTACCCATTAAGCTCCCAACTGTCCTATGATCATAGCCATCGAAACTTATTAGCTCATCCAAGGTTTCGGGGGTAGATATATAAGTGGCAGTCTTTCCCCATGGACGGTAATTATGGGGATAGCTTGGACCAAATAGTCCAATTGCGGGAGTGTTCACAGCCGCGGCAGAATGCATTAGACCAGAATCATTACCAATATAATATTTGCATCTCTTTACACAGGCAGATGCAAGCTCTGGGCTGGTTTTACCGATGAAATCGATTTGCCTTGTCTTTGGAAATGCGTTTAATACTGGATATGCTTGATCTTCTTCGCCTGGGGCTGCAAATACAGCGATTTTATAATCTTCGAATATCCCATCTTTTTTAGTTAATCTTTGTAATAGATCGATAAAATTTTGATTATCCCAAGTCTTTCCCGCCCAATTTGCCGCAGGGCCAACACCGATTACTTTATCTTTATTAGTAATTATTGACTTGGCTTCGCCCGTAATTTCTTTTGAGAATTCTAATTTCAAATCTGGAATCTTATCAAGCTTCATTAGCTCCGCTAATTGCTCAACCTTATGCAGTGAATTATCTTTTTTTGCCCAAATATATTTTTGTTTTGCAATTAACAATCTGCTTATGAAGCTATTACGCAGGTCAACGATAATATCCCATTTTTGGTACATCGCGTAACGAAATAACTTCCGCCAATGTCCTGCATATGGTTCTTTCTTTAATTCAAAAACATCAATAACATTTGATGCCGATGCAAATAATCCAGCCGCCAAAGGTCCACAAGCAACCGTAATTCTTGATTCTGGATATTGTTTTTGTAAATGATTAAGCAAGCAAGTTGAGATAACCGCATCGCCTAATCTATTTGATGTAATAAATAAAATATTGATCTTCTTCATAGATAATAAAATATCATAATG
>CALDHH010000128.1 GCA_937941575.1 uncultured Alphaproteobacteria bacterium
ATGAGTCTTCAACTGAGATATTTATAGGTAGCTCGGAGATGTTTCCATTACTGTCAGTGGCTTCTATTATAAGATTAAAGTTTGGATTAGTTTTAAAGTCTAATGGTGCTGAATTTTCAACAGTTATTTCACCATCAGTCTCGTCTATAGTAAAAACACCTAAATCATTACCAGATTTGATACTGTAAGTTATTATATCCCCATCAGCATCGGTTGCTGCTACTTTTACAGCGCTGCTTAGATATTCTTCAAATTCTCTTATCTTTACATCATATGAAGATTGATCGAATGAAGGGCTTTCACCTATCATTATTTCTTCTTCTTTTTCCACTATCTCTTCAGGTGCTTCTTCTATTATTACTTCATCTTTTTTTATAAAGTTAGTTTGCTCAGATCCATTGTCTTTATTAGTATCGTTTTTACTAGAGCTATCTTGTGATGAATTACCTTCATTAGACTTGCTTTCATTAGCGTCAGTATTCTCTACATCACCAGCTTCTGGGTTAATATTTTCTGGTTTAACTTCTATTTTACTCTCTGGAGCTTGTTCATTCTTGTTACTAATAAAACTATTTAAATTGCTTGGAACTACTTTTGATAATGATGAGAAATTATCCTGAAATTCTTGCTTGGACATTTGACCAATATTCTCTGCAATAGATTGGTAGCTAGTTAACTGGATTGTCTCGAAACTATTATTTAGCTCAAATGTTCCTTTGGCATTGGTAACTATTATCGCACCATCAATAATGGTAATATCACTTACTTCACCAGCTACATTAATTTTACCAGCAATTACTGTTCCACGTATACCAATTGATCCAACAGGAGTATCGATATTAACGCTACCTGGGTCATCTTTACCGATTAGACCACTTGTATATACAAATGCTCCTTTTAACATTGAGAATAAGGATGATCCTTCTTGGCTTTGGGTATCATATATATATTCATCAATTGATAATCTTGCATCTTCACTTATTGCAAAACTTGTATTATCAACGAAAGTTATATTCAATGCGCCTTCTTCACCAGTTTCAATGGTATCGCCAGTGAATATTTGCTGTCCTTTTGTGGCAATTATTTTGGTACCATCTGCTTGAGTAATGGTGACTGTGCCAATTACTTCAGTAACCTCACCAGCAGGAGTTAAGTTTTCTGTATTTATATTAGCCGTTTGACTTGATGGAGTTATAAATGAATTAACTAGCTCAGGAGTTAAAACGCCGCCATCGGATGATATGATCTCTGGTTTTGTTTCCAATGCAAAATAACCATTAATAGTTATTATATTGCCATCTGATAAAGTAACTTCTAAATTATCTCCAGATCTTGAGAATTCTGAATTTGATAAATCAGCATTATTTTCAAGTATTACTGGTTGATCTTTTAAAGCTGTAATATCGCTATTTTGGTTTGAATCTTTTGGCATTATATAACCCCTTAACACAATTTATGAAATACACATGATTCATATTATAAGTTAAATGGTTTAATATTAAGTAAATAGAATGAAATTAATATTATTTATTGCATTAGAGCAATATTTGGTGGATTCCAATCCATTACGAATTTAGAAACCTCACTATATGGCATTGCTTTTGCAAATAAGAAACCTTGGCAGTAATCACAGCCTAAGCTTTGGATTGTCCTTGCTTCATCAGCAGTCTCAATACCTTCTGCGATAACTCTCATCTCCATATTTTTTGCCAAACCAATTATTGATTTGATTAACATGAAGCTTGATCGTTGCTTTAACATCGATGAGATAAAGCTACGATCGATCTTTAATGTATCAATAGGGAAATAGTGTAAATAACTTAAACTTGAGTAGCCAGTACCAAAATCATCCAGTGAGATATCCATACCTAATTTATTACAGGCTTCCAATTGCTTCTTTGCATTTTCTGGATTAGCTACTAAAAGTCGTTCAGTTAGCTCTACATGTAATCTTTCTGGGTTTACTTGAGTTTTGCTGATGGACTTTTCTATATTTTCTATAAAATCAGGTTGTTCAAAATCTGTGGCTGAGAAATTAATACTCATAAATAAAGGTTTATCTGTACATGATATATGATTGGCTACATGCTGTAAGGATTGAATATCAAGGCATGATCTATCAAATGCCCATTTGGTCATTTCAACAATCATCTTACTTTCTTCCGCAACAGGTATAAATAGATTTGGTGGTATCAATCCTTTTTCTGGATTCTGCCAACGCATTAGAGCTTCAAATCCGGCTATTTTTCCAGTTTTCATTTCGATCATCGGCTGGTAATACATTTCTAACTCGCCTTTATCTAGGGCAAGCTTCAATTCATTATAAACCTTAACTGTCTTTAATACTCTTTCATGCCCGGAAGATCTTTTTTCTATATCCTCTGTTGCAATATTTAATTCAGGTGGCCAGTTCTGTGAAAATTCGGATCTATTCAGCATATCTCTATATCTGGTCAAGATAACATGCATAGTCATTTTAAGAACCGGGTCTAAATTATTAATCTTACTTGAAAAATCAGTTCTAGATATCTCTACGACATGACATTCAGATGTTGCACGAACGGTTGCTGTTCTCGGTTGGTCATCTAACATGGCCATTTCACCAATTATAGAGCCTTCACCACGAGTACCAACTTGGATTAACTGATTGTTACGTTTTACTAGTATTTCAACATGACCGCTTTCAATGATATAGGCAAACTTACCTTTGTCACCTTCTACCATTAGATCTTCACCAGGTTGAAAAACCTTTTTCATGTTTCTATCAGTCATTTATCTGTTTACACCATTTATAATCATTACATCAAATAATAGACTCTAAACGTTAATAATTGTTTTATAAAATTTAAATAAAATTTATCAAGTATTCTTTCTATTCTTAACTTATTAGTTACTTATTGCCTGAATAGTCTATAATTACTTAGATAATGTAAATAATTAAGTTCTAATTATTATAGAATAGATGCTTAATATTAGTGTAATAGAGTTATTTTACTATAATTTAAATAAAAAATACTCGAAGGAAATAAATCCTTCGAGTAAATTGGCGATATATAGAGGGTGTGTATTTTATTTATATTTAATTAACCAATATCTGGCAAGAAAAAACTTAAAATAACCATAATCTTGTAATAATATTATAAATAATTGATGTTTTATTGTAAACTCTTAAAAGAATAGACAATATATCACTGATTTATACCCGAATCGGTTATCTAATAAAATATTTTTAAGTTAGGTGGGTTTTTTAAGAGTTTTTTGTTCTCTGTAGTTGCTTAGGCGTTTTTTCGCTAGCTTTTCAAAATATATCTATAATCTTATACCAAGTAATAGGTTTTGCTATTGTTAATAAAGCCATAATATCTAATTTGGGTGATTATGGACTAAGCTATACTACCATTTTAAGATAAACCTGCTTAAAACTGTGCCAATTAAAGCATAAATCAATATTGGAGCAAAATGCCAAGCAAATAAATGTAATGGTTCATTCAAAGAGCAAACATAACGCATAGCGAGGGCTCCAAGAGAAGTTACCGATAATATTGCAGCATATCCAACCAAACCTGGTGATGTTGTAGCCGCTTTTTTCAGCATAATGAATAGAAATACGACTGGAACAGCAAATAAAAGATTTAATTCAGATAAACAGTGATGGTTAACCGCACTATGCTGTACTTCATCTATAATACTTTGATCTCCGATATTCATAAAGCTATAGAAACTTAACCCAACCCAAATTAATGTAGGGATAGAGATTAATGCTTTGTCAATGTTTCGTATTTTCGGTAACGGCACTGATAAGCGGAAGGTAGCAATTGCAGCAGTTACGCCTGATATCAATATTAGAGCGTTCTCAAATATAAATAATGGATTGGTGTTATCGACAAAGTTACCATATTCTAACCCATATTTACTAACCAACAAGATCTTTGCGGAAACTATTATGATTATGCTGGATATAATTATCCAAATGCTGAATCTTTTCAATCTTGATCTGATCGGTTTAACCGGTTCTAGATCTTTTGAAATGTCATTTATTAAATTATTAATATCCATATTCAACCAACCAAGTCTTCATTTTTTTAAATGCACGATGGGAATTTGTTTTGACAGCGGATTCTGACATATCTAATTCCTTTGCAACTTCAATCATCGAATAACCTTTTAATTTGGTTAGAATGATTATTTGTTTCTGTTTATCTGATAATATATTTAAAGCTTTTTCAATATCCTTTGATACACCATTATCTATCTTATTCGTGTCATCTGCCAAAAAAGTTTCAAAGCCTTCAATAAAAACTTCTAAATCATTTTTTTTGGTGTGTTTTCTAACATAATCGATGAATTTAAATTTTGAGATACCATACATCCAATTTTCAAATTCTTGGGATGGGTCATAAGTATGGCGAGCTTTGTGTATTGCCATCAATACTTCTTGAGCAACGTCTTCAACAGCCTCTTTTTGGAAGATTTTTTTATATAGGTAAGATTTAATAAAAGGAGTGATCTCGGTTAGCAGCTGCTTATAAGAGGTGCTATCACCCAATTGCGACGCTTTCATTAATTCTGGCCAGTTTTTCTTCATAGTGTTTTTCATACGGTGATAATAAATTATTTGCTTAATAAATAAAGTAAAAAGAATAGCTAATGACAATCAGCCTTAATTTTCTTTGAAATAGATCAATGACTGACAAGGGCAATTTATTATTTTTCTTAATTTTCTAAATGAAATAATGTATCATACTGTTTTTTAATAGATAAATAGGCTGAAGATGAAGTTGAAATTTGAACCAAAAGATATAGAAAATACCGAGCTTTATAAATTTAAATCATCAATAGAAGCTAAGTATAGCGTGAGCCTAGCTAATTATGATGAATTATGGCGATGGTCGGTGGATAATTCAGCTCAATTTTGGTCAGAATTCTTTGATTTTTCAGGTATCGTATCCGATAAAGGTATAAAAACCCTAAGCAACCCAGATAATATTGAACAAGCAAAGTTCTTCGAGGACACAAAGTTAAACTTCGCTGAGAATCTATTGCAAAGACGTGATGATGAAATTGCAATATTTTTCAAAGGTGAAGATAAGGTTGAACAATCAATCACTTTTAAGAAATTATATGAACAAGTAAGCAAAACTGCCCAAGCAATGAAAGATATGGGTATTGAAAAAGGCGATAGAGTAGCAGGTTTGATGCCAAATATGATTGAGACGATTATATTCATGCTGGCAAGTTCAAGCATTGGTGCTATTTGGTCTTCGGCTTCGCCTGATTTTGGAGTGCAAGGCGTGCTAGATCGATTTGGTCAGATTGAGCCTAAAATATTATTTACTGTTGATGGTTATTATTATAATGGCAAAGAAATAGACTGCCTTGATAAGGTCAGAGAAATCTCCAAGAAGATTCCAAATTTACAAAAAACTGTAATTGTTAGCTATCTGGGTAATAGAAATATTATTGATATAGATAATGCTGTTTACCTATCTGAATTTACCGTTGATTTTAAAGAAAAAGCAATTGAATTTGCAAGATTAGAATTTAATCACCCATTATATATAATGTTTTCATCGGGAACAACTGGCGTGCCAAAATGTATTGTTCATGGTGCTGGTGGTACTTTAATTCAGCATTTAAAAGAGCATATATTACAATGTGATGTGAAAGAAAATGACCGAGTATTCTATTTCACGACTTGTGGTTGGATGATGTGGAATTGGTTAGTATCTGCCTTGGCTGTTAAAGCCAGTTTATTATTATATGATGGCTCACCTTTTTATCCAGATGGTAATGTCTTATTCGAATTCACTGCAAAACATAAAGCCAGCCTATTTGGAACTTCGGCAAAATATATCGATGCTTTGAAAAAGGAAGAATATAAACCAAAAGATAATTTTGATCTATCTAGCATTAAGATGATTACATCGACTGGATCACCGCTAGTCCATGAAGCATTCGATTATATCTATGATAATATTAAATCAGATATCCATATCGCCTCAATTTCTGGTGGTACAGATATTGTATCTTGTTTTGTATTGGGTAATCCAATATCTCCAGTATATCGGGGTGAAATCCAAGGGGCAGGTTTGGGATTGGATGTTGATATATTTGATCATGACGGCAAAACAATTAAGGGCGAAGCAGGGGAGTTAGTCTGTAAATCAGCCTTCCCATCAATGCCAATTTATTTCTGGAATGATAAAGATCGAGCAAAATATCATAAAGCTTATTTTGCCAAATTTGATAATATCTGGTGTCATGGCGATTGGACAGAATGGACAGAAAACGGAGGCTTGATTATAAAAGGGCGTTCAGATGCAACCCTAAATCCTGGTGGGGTTAGAATAGGTACGGCAGAAATTTATCGGCAAGTAGAAAAACTACCAGAAGTCAAAGAAAGCATAGCCGTTGGGCAAGAATGGGATGGAGATGTAAGGGTAGTTCTATTTGTTATTCTATCAAATAATCAAACTCTAACCGATGAATTAATCGCAAAAAT
>CALDHH010000129.1 GCA_937941575.1 uncultured Alphaproteobacteria bacterium
GCCACTTCGTTGAATTTAGGATAAATCTTCTCAATAATATCTATTGCTTGTTTATGGGTTAGTGACATCTTAATTTTACCTTCAAAATGAGTGAATTATTCTGTCAATCTAACCCATCTTTTTATATTTGTCAATTAGCCATTATTAGGCTTTCATTTTTTGCTAATATTTATATAATGGCTATATTGCTAATTATAATTTAAGAGTGATTTTTATGAATAAAATTCTATCTGCATTTATTTTATTATTCTCATTTACTATGCTTGTTAATCCGCATATCTCGAATGCTGATAAAGCAATATCTGATGATGATAAATCTTTAAAACCTGTTTATGTCCTAAAAATTGATGATGCGATTGGACCAGCATCGGCAGATTATATCATTCGTAGTATAAAGAAAGCTCAAACCGCCAATGCTGAATTGATAGTATTAGAGATCAATACTCCCGGTGGCTTAATGGATTCTATGCGTGATATTATTACTGAGATTTTGGCTTCTAAAATACCAGTTGCAACATATGTAAGCCCACCGGGATCACATGCGGCATCGGCTGGAACATTTATTTTATATGGCAGTCATATTGCAGCCATGGCACCGGGGACAAATATTGGGGCGGCTAGTCCTGTCCAAATGGGCGGTGGTTCCAAACCAGCACAACAAGATACAAAGCAAAATAAGAATAATGATCAGAAATTACTAAGCAAGATCATGAATGATTCCGTTGCTTATATTCGTGGATTGGCTGATATGCATGGTCGCAATGCTGATTGGGCGGAAGAAGCAGTTCGGGATGCTAGTAGTATTGGTGCAAAAGATGCCAAAACCAAGGGCGTGATTGATGTGATTGCAACAGATATTGATGATTTAATGTTAAAATTACATCTTAAAAAAGTGAAACTACAAGGTGAGACGATCACTCTATCCACCAAAGATGCCCCAATTGTGAATATAGTTCCAGATTGGAGAACAGAGATTTTATCGATCATTACCAATCCAAATGTTGCATTCTTACTAATGACTTTGGGTGCATATGGTCTAATCTATGAATTTTCAAATCCAGGGGCTTTTGTACCGGGGGTTATTGGGGTTATCTGTTTAATGCTTGGTCTATTTGCATTAAATGTATTGCCAATAAATTATGCCGGATTAGTATTAATATTCTTAGGTATGGGATTTATGGTGGGCGAGGCCTTTATACCCTCCTTCGGCATATTAGGCATTGGTGGATTGGTCGCGTTCATGTTCGGTGCAACAATGTTAATAGATAGCGATATACCGGGATTTGGAATTTCAATCTGGGCAGTTTTGGCAATGGGTGGTTTAAGCTTTTCTGTTTTAACCTTGGCGCTTACATATACTGTAAAAGCCCAAAAGAACCCAGTTACAACTGGGCAAGAAGAATTATTAAACTCCATCGGCATTATTAAATCATGGGCTGATGGTAAAGGTAAGGTAAAGATCACAGGAGAAACTTGGCAAGTATTCTCCGCAGATGAAGAGGTTTTTGAGGCTGGCGATAAGGTCAAAGTTTTAAAAATTAATGGTTTAAAATTACAAGTTACAAAAAATAACTAATTTAACAAAAGGAGTATTAAGTTATGGGTATTGGAATTGGAGTATTTGCGGCACTAATGGCGCTGGTATTTTTTGGTTATGCGTTTCGCGTTTTAAAAGAATATGAACGAGCAGTTGTCTATACATTGGGTAGATTCACCGGAGTAAAAGGACCCGGTCTTATCATCTTGGTACCATTCTTCCAAACAATGGCAAGGGTAGATTTAAGGGTAAGAACAATTGATGTCCCAAGTCAGGATGTGATTTCAAAAGATAATATCTCCGTTAAAGTAAATGCAGTCATTTATTTCCGCGTAGTATCACCAGAGCTTGCAATTAATAATGTTGAGAACTTCATGCGTGCAACCAGCGAAATGGCACAAACAACATTGCGTGCAGTTTTGGGTAAACATGAGCTTGATGAGATGTTATCTGAACGCGATAAATTAAGTGCCGATATCCAAGAAATTCTGGACGGTAGAACCGATGCATGGGGAATAAAAGTTGCCAATGTTGAATTAAAACATATTGATTTAGCCGAAAGCATGATCCGAGCAATCGCCAAACAGGCTGAAGCAGAACGTGATAGACGTGCAAAAATCATTAGCGCCGAAGGTGAATCACAAGCAGCCGATATGTTAGTAAAAGCCGCAGATAAACTAGCCAAATCCGAAGGCGGAATGAGTTTGCGTTACCTATCAGCCTTCCAAGAAATAGCAAATGAGAAAAGCAGCACAATCGTCCTGCCTTTACCAATGGATATTTTAAGTAAGATTGTTGGGAAGTAAGTTTTTTTAAAGTTATATAAGATGAAAAAGCCAGCTCTTTTGGAGTTGGCTTTTTATTACTCTTAATAAATTCAATTATCAATGCGCCTCCGCCCAATTGTCTCCGTAATTTGCATCGACTTTTAATGGGACTTTGATTTTGTCTTTGGCGACGCTTTCCATTATTTTTACTACCATTGCTTTGGTCTCTTCCATCTCATCGATTGGGACTTCGAATAATAGTTCATCATGGACTTGCAGAAGCATTTTGGCGTTTAGATGGGAGCTTTCAAGCTCGGCATCTATTTTAATCATTGCAAGCTTAATTATATCGGCGGCTGTTCCCTGTAATGGGGCATTAATGGCTTGGCGTTCGGCTGAGTTTCTAACCGTTGGCATTTTGTCTTTTATGCCTCGGATTGTACATTTTCTGCCATAGGCTGTCTTAACGAAACCATGTTGTCTGGCATATTCTTTTTGTGCTTCCATGAAGATTGCAAGCTCTGGGAATCTATCAAGATAAGCTTTGACG
>CALDHH010000130.1 GCA_937941575.1 uncultured Alphaproteobacteria bacterium
TCTATCTTTGCTATGATTTCTCTATATAAAATACTTACTCAATAATCATATAATCCATTTTCAAAACATCATTATCTGATTTACTAAATAATGAATTTATACCTGAGACATATTTTAATAGATTTGCATCAATTTTGAATTCTGAACCATATGCACCATTTACTGCTAGATCGATTATTAATTCGATTGGGGTTTTCTTTCTTGGGAATTCTTCTATGGATAGGTCTTTAGATTCGGTTAGACCAGATTCTATCTTGGCAATTTCAATTGCTCTGTGTAATCCGCCTAGCTCATCTACTAATCCTAAATCTTTGGCTTGTTTTCCTGTCCATACTCGGCCTTGTGCGATTAACTCTGTTCGCTCTAAACTTATTTTGCGACCTTCGGATACTCGTTTGATAAATTCATCATAGGTATTGTTTAAAACCATCTGTAATTTATCTTTGGTTTTATCCGATGATAATTTATTGCTCGACCACATATCAGCATTCTCACCGATGCTAACTGCATCCCAGCTAACGCCTAGTTTTTTCCAAAGTTCTTCAAATATGATCTTACCACCAAATACACCGATTGAACCAGTTAAGGTCGCAGGTTGGGCTATGATCTTATCTGCATTAGCTGATATCCAATAACCACCAGATGCCGCAGCACCACCCATGGATATTATTACCTTAATTCCTTTACCTTGGGCTTTGACAATTGCACGACGGATTGTCTCGGATGCTGCCGGTGATCCGCCTGGGCTATTCACTCTAAACACGATGGTTTTAACGGCTTTGTCTTTAGTAGCCAAATTAAATGCTTTAACGATTTTTTCAGCCGGCATTTTATCAGTACCAATTGCCAAGCTTTGAGAAGACTTCCCATCACCCGGAGTAATTGAACCGGAACCATAAATTAGGGCAATCTTAGGGGCTAATTCTTCATCATCATCAGCTTTATCAGATTTCATTAAATTCTTGATACCAGCAAAAAGACCACTATCTTTTGCCTTTGGTTTAGTTCTGGCGATATAGCTTTTTAAACTAACCGTTTTGATCTCTGAATCAAGCCCAGTTTTTGCAACATCAAGCATTTCATCAAAATAACCCAGATTATCAACTAGCTTCAATTTCAACGCATGCCTGTCCAAATATGGGGCGTTATTAACCAATTCTTTTACCTGTGCTGTATTAAAATTACGATCTTTGGCAATATCGCCCGTTATTTGATTATATAAATCACCAACCATTGCTTGCATCATTTCACGATGCGGGGCTGACATTTCAGTATTCATGAATGATTCTGGCATTGATTTATATTTACCTTTATGCAGAATTTCTGGAGTAACCCCAATTTTCTTAAATAAATCTTTCCCGAATGGAATTTCTGCACTTATACCGGTAATCGATACCATGCCAACTGGTTGCATCCAGATTTGATCAAAGGCTGTGGCCAGATAATAACTACCCATTCCATTTGATAAGCCACCGAAACTATCAGAGTAAATATAGGCTTTCTTACCAGATTTTCTAAATTCTTTAATCGCATCTCTCAATTCTTGGTATTTGGCGATGTCATAAGTCGCATTTTCTAATTTCACGACCAAGCTTTTTACTCGCTCATCTGCCCCAGCTTTTCTTAAAGCATCGGTTACTTCATACAGGCTGATCGATGGAGATATTAATGGATTTGATAATGATGGTTTTTGAATTGTATCAGATAGGCCGCCTTTAAATTTATAAGCCAAGATAACCTGATCTTCTAATGCTGGTGGGGTATAATTCATTATTTTGGATATTGAAAAGCTAAACATAACCATTGAGATGGTTGCTGATATACCAATTAAGATAAAGAATCTTTTGAAAAACTTGATAATTTTACCAAATTTATTATCTTCTTTTCTTCTTGAAAAACTTAGATTAGTCATTAGATATCCTTAATTTTTTTAAATATTTAAACTCTGTTGTAGATTATAGAGTTTTGCAGTTATTTCCAAACAAAAAAAAGCCCTGTGATAAACACAGGGCAAGAACAATCATCGAAGCGAAGTATTAAGGGAGATTATAATCTTAAAAAGAATAAAATCTCTTACTCCACATTCTAATTTTCTTAGTTTTGTACCGAAGAGTCGAGTCATTTCTTTAAATAAATTAACTAACTTATAAAAACTATTTTATTTCAGGAGCTTAGAAGTTAGGTGATTTTTGCTAAATTTAACAAAATAATAGAATCAGTTTAAAAAACTTTATTAATTGATTCGTATAACAACGTTTTTTAACCCCATGAATTAAATCAATTCATCAACGACAATAAATTCTTTAAAATTATCATTTTTAATCAATCGATAGATTTCTCTGATATCTGGCGAGAAATAATGGTCTTCTTCATAAGGTCCAACTTTCTCACGGATTTTTGTCATTACTTTTTCTAATATTTTAGAAGATTTTAACGGCCTTTGGAATTCAATACCCTGAGCAGCGGCTAGCAACTCGATTGCAACAATATTTTGAGTATTCTCAACCATGCCTAATAATCTTCTAGCAGCATGAGTTGCCATGCTAACATGATCTTCTTGATTGGCAGAAGTTGGTAAACTATCAACACAAGCTGGATATGCTTGTTGTTTATTTTCACTTGCTAGGGCGGCAGCGGTTACATGTGCCATCATAAATCCAGAATTAACTCCAGCTTCTTTTACCAAGAAGGGCGGTAATCCACTAATCTTACTATCGATTAACATTGCAATTCTTCGCTCACTTATTGCGCCGATCTCAGATATAGCCAATGCTAAAATATCAGCAGCCATTGCTACTGGTTCAGCATGAAAATTACCACCTGATAGCGATATATTCTGATCTGCAAAGATTAAGGGATTATCTGTAACTGCATTTGCTTCGCGTTCCAGAACATCAGACACATATTTTATATTATCTAAACATGCACCCATTACCTGTGGCTGACAACGCAAAGAATAGGGATCTTGGACTTTTTCACAATTATCATCGCGATGCGATTCTCTAATCTCGCTATCTTTTAAAATTGCTCGATAAATTTCAGCTGTTTTAATTTGACCTTTTTGACGACGTAACGCATGGATTTCAGATCTAAATGGCGCAGTGCTAGCTTTTACCGCATCAATAGTAAGTGATCCTGATAACATTGCTGCTTCAAAACATTTCTCTGCACCAAATAATGCTTTTAGGGCAATTGCTGTTGATACTTGGGTGCCGTTTAATAATGCAAGACCTTCTTTTGGTTCTAATAATATTGGCTCCATACCAATTTGCTCTAACATCTCTGATGATTCAATAATTTTTCCATTCATCCTAACCTTACCATAGCCTAAGATGGGTAGGGACATATGGGCAAGGGGAGCTAAATCCCCTGATGCTCCGACTGATCCTTTTTCTGGAATACATGGGTAGATTTCTTTATTATACATCATGATTAGGAAATCAATTATCTTACGTCTTATCCCAGAATAACCTTGCGATAGGGCATTTATCTTTAATAATAAAACCATCCGTACAATATCATCAGCAAGATATTTTCCAACACCCGCGGCATGGGATAGGATTATGTTTCTTTGTAATATTTTTAATTCATCTGCTCCAACTTTTACCCGGGCTAATTCTCCAAAACCAGTATTGATGCTATAGACGGTTCTACCATCATTTATTATATTTTGAACTGTCTGACAGCTAGCAGTGATTAAATCATCAGTTTCTCCCGATAATTCAATTTCTATATGAGATTTTGCTAAAGCTCGAAGCTCTTCTAGAGATATATTACCAGGGCTTAATTTGAATTTATTCATATTTTTTTCTCTTTAATCTATTGTATTTATTAATCAATCATTGGCAATTTTAGGCCTTTTTCTTTGGCGCATTTAACCGCGATATCATAACCAGCATCGGCATGACGCATAACTCCAGTTGCAGGGTCATTAGTTAATACTCTATTTAGACGAATTTTTGCATCTTCACTACCATCAGCCACAATTACGACACCAGAATGCTGAGAATACCCCATCCCAACTCCACCGCCATGATGCAATGAAACCCAAGTTGCACCGCTAGCGCAATTTAGTAACCCATTTAATAATGGCCAATCAGATACGGTATCTGATCCATCTTTCATTGATTCTGTTTCTCTATTTGGGCTAGCAACTGATCCGCTATCTAAGTGATCTCGGCCGATTACTATCGGAGCAGATAATTCACCATTTGCGACCATTTCATTGAATGCCATTCCTAATTTAGCTCTATCGCCTAAACCAACCCAGCATATTCTAGCCGGTAACCCTTGAAATTGAATCTTCTCTTTCGCCATATCCAACCAATTATGAAGATGTTTATTATCAGGTAATAGCTCTTTTACCTTAGCATCGGTTTTATAAATATCTTCTGGATCCCCCGATAAGGCAACCCAACGGAAAGGTCCAATTCCTTGACAAAATAATGGGCGGACATAGGCAGGTACAAAACCTGGAAAGTTAAATGCATCTTCAACCCCCTCATCAAGGGCAACTTGCCTAATATTATTACCGTAATCAACTGTTGGTATTCCTTGTTTCTGCAAATCAAGCATGGCTCTGACATGAATAGCCATTGATTTTTTTGCGTCGATAATTAATTTATCAGGATTAGATTTTCTCGAATCCTCCGCTTGTTGCCAAGTCCAGCCAATTGGTAAATAACCATTTAATGGATCATGGGCTGAGGTTTGATCAGTTACTAGATTAGGTTTATACCTAACATCAGTTAGCGATCTTCTGGCAATTTCAGGGAATATTTCTGCTGCATTTGCTTGTAATGCCACGGATATTGCTTTGCCTTTTTTATGAGAATCTTCGATTATTTGAATGGCTTCTTCTAAGCTTTCAGCTTTGACATCAACATATCCAGTTTGCAATCTGCGCTCTATACAGATTGCTTGGCATTCAATTGCCAATATTGATGCACCCGCCATGGTTGCGGCAAGTGGTTGTGCGCCACCCATACCACCAAGCCCGCCAGTTAATATCCATTTACCTGATAAATCACCATTATAATGTTGGCGTCCAGCTTCGACAAAAGTTTCATATGTGCCTTGAACAATTCCTTGGCTACCGATATAAATCCATGAACCAGCCGTCATCTGCCCGTACATCATTAAACCTTTTTTATCGAGCTCGTTGAAATGTTCCCAATTTGCCCAATTTGGTACTATATTCGAATTGGCAATTAATACTCTTGGGGCGTCTTTATGAGTTTTGAA
>CALDHH010000131.1 GCA_937941575.1 uncultured Alphaproteobacteria bacterium
ATCAAATAGAACTGTAAATAAAATTGACATGATTCTTGATTTTCAAAAACATGCAATTACCAAAATACCTTCAAAAAAAATAGCTAGCAAATCTACATTTACTGCCACTAATGGTAAATTAAAAAGATCAAAAAAATTGATTATTGTTGATCCAGGTCATGGTGGGGGAGATCCGGGGGCGATTGCAAAGAATAAAGTTTATGAGAAAAATATAACCTTATCCATTGCGCGGGCAATTAAAAAACAACTGGAAAAACAAGGTAAATATAAAGTCATCCTGACTAGGAATTCTGATAAATATATTAAATTACGGGATAGATTCGCTTTGGCGCGGAAAAAAGATGCCGATTTCTTTATTTCAATCCATGCGGATAAATTAGATAATAAAATGGTACGCGGAGCATCGGTATATACATTGTCGGAAACCGCATCGGATAAGGAAACCCATAAACTAGCCGAGCGAGAAAACCATTCTGGGGTGGTTGCTGGGATTGATTTAGGTCATGAAAGCATGGAGGTTGCAGATATATTGCTAGATTTTGCAATGCGGGAAAGCATGAATCAATCTAAATATTTTGCTAATTATCTGGTTAAATCCTTTAATAAGAACAAAGTAAAAACAATTAGAAACCCACATAGATATGCCGGTTTTGCAGTTTTAAAAGCCCCTGACATACCATCGGTGTTAATTGAAACTGGCTTTTTATCAAATCCACGTGATGTTAGGCTTTTGCAAGATAAGAATCATCAGATTAATATAGCAAAATCAATAGAATACGGCCTAGATAAGTTTTTTCTGAATAACTAAAAAAAAAGCTTGCTTTACTATCTGTATTCCATGCTATAACATACGCTATAGGTTTTTCACCTATTACAACGTTGTAAAAAAACCATGGATTAATATAAATTAAAGGAATTTAAAAATGAAAAAAATACTTATGACAGTCGCTATTGTTGCATCTTTTGGTGTTGCAGGTTGTGCATCTAATACTTCTTGGACAGCATGGGATGCTGGTCGTACTGCTGGTCACGGTGGAACAAACGAAGTTATGGCTGCACCAATGAAAGCTGCTCCAATGAAACAAGCAGATAACGCATTTTCTGGTTCATTAAGAAAATAATTTTTTTAAGACTTTATAAATCTTAAAAATAAAAAGACCCCCTACAAGATTTTCTGTAGGGGGATTTTTTTGTTTTAAAATAATATTTGTTAAAAATTTATAGGCCGAGCTGCCCCGCATATTTATATTGACATATTGGTTTATAGATTGTATCATGCTGTTATTATTTTATTTATAGGGAACAAAATGTCAAATACTAAGAGAACAGCAAATAAGCCACCAGAGCCAGTAAGAATTGCAAATGTAGTTCTGTCTGAATTGAAGCGCGAGCTTAGCGAGGATGCATTCAAAGACCTAAAAAAACGTTTGCCAGCTTATGCAATGCGTTATGTTGCTGGCGGTGGAGAACTTAGTGTCGATATATTAAAATCCCATATTGAAGATGGTTTAGAAGATATAGAAAAACCAAAACAGGAAAAGGACCTTAGAACTTATGAGGGTGTTTTAGGGTTTGCGCTTGAGGTAGAGGAAGGATTAGATGATGATCATTTGTATTTCGAAGACATGGATGAGTTGTTTGAATATTATATAACTATTGGAGACATTGAAAATATAGATCGAATGCTTCCAAGCCCATTCGATATAGAAGATAAGCGTTGCTTAGATTTAATTGGTAGAATGTGTGAAGATGGTAATTTAGATATTTTAAAATATATGCATCAAAACCATAGAGACTCTCTTGAAGAAAACTTGAATAGAGGAATAAATGGCGCAATAATCAATGGACATAAAAAATTCATGGAATACGCTATAGATAAATTAGGTTTTGATTCTAAGTCTTTGTTAAAAGGAGTTTGGGAACAGAATATATACTATGCTGTTAAGAACGGTTCCTTAGATTCTGCTAAATATGTTTTAGAAGAGATTTCAGATAGTCAAAAGATGATAGAAGGGGCAATGAATATTGCTTTCATAAACGGAGACAATATTAGAGATATTAAAAGTTGTATTGAGTTAGGTGCAAAGCCTAAGAGAAAAGCAATATATGATTGTTTATATACTAATATTAAGAAAGATAATTTAGAAGTAACCAAATTTATATTAGATGAATTTGGTATTGGGGAAGATATAAATCAATTAAGAGATATTACTAAAAATATGACTTTCTTTACTAAGTCATCTAGAGTTTTTATGGAAGATCCCAATAATAGGGATATTGGTAGAATTAATAGCTTATCTCACGTACATAGCCTATTAGATAATTGCTCCAGAGGATTTAAAGATAAACTACATAATAGATTTATATATTTAAGAAACAGCTTTAAGGCAGTTTTTTCTAAGGAATACCCACTACTAGTAGGAAGTTGTTTAGATAAAGCAGGTATACCTAAAATATTTTGGCCTGAGAAGTCAAAAAAACATTTCAATAACTACTCAGATTGGCGTAATAAAATAGGAATAGAGCAACCTTATTCATTGATAGATAAATCAGTGAAACTCATTAGCAAAGGTAATGAGTTTTTAGAAAACTCAAAGCTATTTCAAAAAGAGTATATAGGAGAAGATACATCTAATTGTTATGCCTATGAAACAACTGTTCTATTTAAATCAAAAGAAAAAACCTTGGAATATTTAGAAAAATGGGGCGATCCAAAGGCAAATCAACCTTTGCATGATATTTGTTACATGATTGAGGTGCCACAGAAGCAAGGTTTAAATTTGAAAGCTTGGCAAGATGCCGTGATGCAACATGGGCCAGAGATGGCAAAATTGGTCAAATTCGCTGATAAATTATCAGAGCCATCAAGATCGGTAGATGGCAGTGTATTTTCATTAAATAAAACCAGAGAGGAAATTGCAAAATTTGCTTTTAAAGATGGCAATAGACATCCAGAGTTTTCTAAAGAGGCAATTAAACATGTTTGGAAGGAAGAGCATTTTAATATTGGCTTAGAATTAATCAAAAAATACACAAGAAAATATGGTGGAGAAGATGGACGTAAAAAGCTTGCTCGGATACCAAATATTACATTAGATGGTAGCTTATTTGATATGCCTGATTATAAATTCTTAAAATTAAAAGATGGAGATTTTAGAGGCTTGTCTTTGGGTGAATATACGGATTGTTGTCAACATATTGCCAACCAAGGTAAAGATTGCGCGGAGCATGGTTATTTATCTGAAAATGGTGGGTTTTATGTTCTAGAGGATAAAAAAGGTAATATCATTGCTCAAACCTGGGCTTGGCGCGGTGAAGAGGATGAACTGGTATTTGATAGTATCGAAAGCTTAACTGATAGAACCCAGCCAGAGAACTGGAATAAGATTTGTAGCCGCTTTATCGAAGAAGTTCAAAAACAACCAAATGATATTTCCGCTTTTTATGTTGGAAAAGGCGGTAAAACTCCAGAAATATCATTTAATCTAGCATCTAATCCTGCGGAACCAGTGGATTATAAAGAATATCGTGATTCTGATATTCAATATAAGATCTGGTCCAAAAAGACAGGTCATAATATCTAATCTTTTTTATGGATTAGATAAATAACTCTATTTTAAGATATTAATTGGATAACCGCGTCTTTCAGCAATTACTTTATTTGTTCTATTCCAATCAATTGCATCTGCTTTATCACCAGCAATTCTAATAATTGATTTTTTTAATTTAGATGGAAAACTATGAGTTTTTGCAATGCCGTTTTCTTCAACTTCGTAACTTTGTCTGTTTGATGGATGTGCTTCTAAAAATAGTTTTCCGTCTAACCATGCCATTTTTACTGGTTGGTCGATTACATATACTTTGGTTTTAACTGGCACTTTATCAAATAATGCTTTCACGCTCTCTGGATACATTCTGATACAACCAGAACTTACACGCCTTCCAATACCCCATGGTTTGTTAGTTCCATGGATCAGGAATGTTGGCCAGCCAAGATATAATGCTCGATCACCTAATGGGTTGGTTACACCCGCTTCGATGAATTTTGGTAAATCTGGATTTTCTTCACGCATTCTCTCAGTTGGGTACCATAGTGGATTTGCACGTTTTCTAACAATTGTCGTGTTGCCAAGCGGTGTATATAATCCGTCTCTTCCAATTCCAATTGGGTAGCTTTCGATTCTTTTTGAGTTTTCAAAGTGATATAGGCGCATTTCTGATAAATTAACAATTATGCCATTCTGGGGAGCTCTTGGTAATATGTGCCAATTTGGAATTTTTATTTTTGTTCCAAGATTGGGTGTCCAAGGGTCAACATCTGGATTAGCTGCTCTGATCTCTACGAAGCCTAGATTATAAAATCTAGCAACATCTAATAGGGTATCTGCCTCATCAATAATATATTCTTGCATTTCTCCAATGACATTAACGCCATTTGCTGGATAATCTGGCATGGAATAATCGGATTTTGGTTTGTCGGGATCTTCCAATTCTTGTCTAGATTCTAATGTTTCTTCTTTAACGACAAGTTTTTCTTCTTTTCTGATTATTGGTTTTTTTACTGCTTGTTTACTGCCGTAAGACGCCATTCTTGAATTCACTTTATTAGTAAAACCCGGTACTTCCGATATTGATATATTTGTAAAAGAAAAAGTGAAAATTGCAGTTAAAGAAATGACTGCTAAAGATTTAAATTTCATAAAATTATTCCCATTCTATTGTTCCCGGTGGTTTAGAAGTTATATCATAAACCACGCGATTAATACCTCTTGTTTCATTAATTAATTTTGTTGAGATATAGCTTAAGAATTCATGGCTGAAATGGTAATAATCTGCAGTCATTCCATCGGTGGATGTAACGGCACGGATTGCGCATACATATTCGTAACTTCTGCTATCGCCCATTACTCCAACTGTTTTGACTGGTAATAATACTGCAAATGCTTGCCAGATCTTATCATAAAGATCCCATTCATGTAATGCATCAAGATATATCTTATCAGCTTTTCTTAAAATCTCTAATTTCTCAAGAGTGATCTCGCCTGGAATTCTAATTGCTAGGCCTGGACCTGGGAATGGATGTCTTTTTATAAATGCTTCTGGCATTTCAAGCTCAGCCCCTAAGATGCGGACTTCATCTTTGAATAATTCACGCAGAGGTTCAATTAATTTTAAATTCATTTTATCAGGCAGGCCACCAACATTGTGATGAGATTTAATAGTAACACTTGGGCCACCAGTGAAAGATACGCTTTCAATTACATCTGGATATAATGTCCCTTGCGCCAAGAAATCAACATCGCCAATTGAATTTGCGCAATCTTCAAAAATATCAATAAATGTTTTACCAATTATTTTTCTTTTCTGCTCTGGATCGCTAACCCCAGATAATCTGCTTAAGAATAGATCAGATGATTTGCTATGGATTAAATTTATATTGTAATGATTTTGGAATAATTCAATTACTTCTTCGGCCTCACCTTCACGCATCATGCCAGTATCGACAAAGATGCAAGTAAGCTGATCCCCGATTGCTTCATTTAACAATACTGCGACAACCGAGCTATCGACTCCGCCAGATAATCCACAGATTACTTTTTTATCGCCAACTTGGGCTCTGATCTTATCAATCTCTTGTTGCCTAAATGCGGACATTGTCCAATTGCCTGAACAATTGGCAACATTAATTACAAAGTTTTTTAGTAATTCTTTACCATGGGGAGTATGGACAACCTCTGGATGGAATTGAATGCCATAGAATTTCTTATTCTCATTGGCAATTACTGCATTCGGTGCGCCATCACTGACCGCCACAACTTCAAAACCATTTGGCAGGGATACTACTTTATCGCCATGGCTCATCCAGACTTCCTCTTGGCTATTTTCTAACCAGACATCTTGGAATAGAGCGCAGTTTTGTTTTATCTGTACGAATGCCCGTCCGAATTCTTTATGATCGGAACTTTCAACTTTGCCGCCCAATTGCTCACACATTGTCTGCTGACCGTAACATATACCCAATACTGGAATTCCAAGATTGAATACGATTTCTGGTGCTCTTGGGCTGTTTTCTTCAGTAACTGACGATGGTCCACCCGATAATATAATTGCCTTTGGATTGAACTTGGTAATTTTATCATCGGCTGCATTATTAAATGGCCAAATCTCACAATATACTCCAAATTCTCTAACTCTTCTGGCGATTAGTTGAGTTACTTGCGAGCCAAAATCAAGAATTAAAATTCTATCTGTATTATTATTTGCATTCATTATATAATAAGCCTTAAAAGTTCAACCAAATCTATGTATAGAAATTAAATGTTACAGCTATTTTTGCAAGATAAATTATCAATAAATATTATTTTAGACGGAGATGATATTTATCTGCGCAGTCCTAAGGCATCTGATTATCAGGAATGGGCTGATATTCGAGCTAAAAATAAAGATTATTTGACCCCTTGGACACCAGCTTGGACAAGGAATTGCCTTGATAAATCCCAATATATAAAATTATTAAAAGCCCAAGAAACAGAAAGTAAATTTGGCACTGGTCGTTTTTTCTTTATCTTTGATAAAGTGACGGATAAATTGATCGGCGGAATAAACTTAACCCGAATCTTGGGCGGGGTGGTTGAAAGCTGTACAATTGGATATTGGATAGCAGAAGAATTTAGCAATAAAGGATTAATGAGCCAAGCAATTGGCATTATAATTGAATATTGCCAAGATAAATTAAATCTACATCGGATAGAAGCGGCTTGTATGCAAGAGAATATTGCCAGCCAAACAGTGTTAAAAAAACATGGATTTGAGGCAGAAGGCTTGGCCAAAGAATATCTTAAAATAAATGGAAAATGGCAAGATCATATTGTTTTGGCAAAAATTTTATATTAGTTTTTATTGACTATAAAATTCGATTAAATACCTATTATAAAAGCAGTTAAAATACGGGAATAGTGTTGGGTCAGGTGAGACTATTTAAAATGAATACTTGACATTATTGACATATTCTATATAGTCATTATTAGAAAATATATTTAAAAGGGAGCAGAAAAAATGTTAAAAAACTATAAAACACAAATATTAAGTGGTGTCTTGGCTTTGTCTTTTGCAGGTATTGTTGCAGGGGAAGAAGTGAATAAGCCAAATGAAGATCAACAACCAGCAACAAACCGTATAGAATTATGCGAGGTAAATGCAGATAACACTCCTGAAAACTGTACTCCAAGATCTAACTATCTTGGAAGCATCATAGAATCTAATTGCTTTGCTAGAGAGGGTACAGTTTTTTCTAAAGAAGAGAGATTCGCCAGAGTTGAGAGTTGCAGAGGTAGTTTTGCGGGGGCTGTTTATACTACATATGATGTATATAAAGAAGATATGAGCTTTATTGAGAATGATGGTTTTGCTGCTAATTTTACTAATATGTTATCTGAAGGTTTGACGGATCAAAAATGTATAAAACTTACATCTATAAGTAGCTCAAGCCTATTTGATAATGCTTTATCCTGTTTAAATGCAATGGATGAATTAAGCGACTTAACTGTAAACCAGCCAGATAAACAATCTGTGGCAGTTTTAAAGAAATTGCATGGGGCACTTACTAAATAAGAATATTTAAGGAATAAAAGATGTTAAAAAAATTATTATTAGCAACAAGCTTATTAATGCCAGGGATCGGTTTGGCAAATAGTAGTAATTTGGACGATGTAAAAGTTCCTGAATATAAAGAAGGTATTACAGCTTGTGTTGTCTCTGTAGATGGAAAATTTAAACTAAATGAGAATTGTACAAATAAAGCAGAATTGGATCATGTTAATGAGTTAAGCTCTGCTTTGGTTAATGATTGTTCGAGCAGTAATGATCAATGGGTTGGGCTTAATACAAAGGAATTCGCTGCAAAAGTTGATAAATGTAACGAAACTATGTTCTCTAACATCTATTCAACATATAAATTATATGATGATAATATTGAATTTAAGAATTCTGGTGACCAAACAACGGATTTCATGAATGCATTTGCTCAACAATCAGTTATAGCCCTTTGTGAGAAATTTAAACATGTTTCTAGATCAAGAAAATATAATGTAGAATTGCTAAATAACGAAGCTCAGGCATGTCTGGGGCAGATGCAACAAGCGAGTGCTTTTACCAAAAATTCCCCAGATGCCTATTCTACCATATTAATTAATGGTGTTTTAAAAGGTACTATTAGCAGAATTAAATTAAATTAATTACGTATCATTGCCTTTTATCTTTTTCTGAATTAATATTGAATAATGATGATTACAGAACATATAAAAAATATTGATAATTCAGCAGCTAAACTTTTAAGTCATGGTGTTAGGCCAAAAATTGGTTTGATCTTGGGTTCAGGACTTGGCGATTTTGCAGATAATATCGATAATAAAACAGTTATTCCATATACAGAATTAGATGGCTTTCCAATTCCAAAAGTTGAAGGACATGCAGGTGAGGCGATATTGGGTCAGATTAATGGCGTTGATATAATCTGTTTTAACGGGCGTCAGCATTTATATGAAACCAATGAATTTTACCCGTTAAAAACAATGATTAGAACATTAAAGAAAATTGGTGTTGAGACTTTATTTGTAACCAATGCGGCGGGAAGCTTGAATTACGATATTCCACGTGGGGATATCATGGTAATTACCGATCATATTAATTATATGGGGATAAATCCATTAATTGGTGATAATGATAATGAATTTGGTCCAAGATTTCCTGATATGAATAACGCTTGGGATCAAGATTTAAGAGCAAAATTACTGCAATCTGCCAAAGACACCAAGGTTGATTTGAAACAAGGCGTTTATGTGGCATTTAGAGGCCCAAATTTTGAAACCCCAGCTGAAATTAAAATGGCTAGAAATTTTGGTGGCGATGCGGTTGGAATGTCTTCTGTGCCGGAATGTTTGATTGCTAGACATTGTGGATTAAAAGTAATTGGCTGTTCCGCGATAACTAATCTTGGGGCTGGTATGGTAAAAGATGAAATTCTAAGCCATGACCATACTTTTGAAGGTGCGAATATGGCGTCAGATAAATTGAAAACCGTATTAGTTAACTTCATATCGAATTATTAAAACTATGCAGATAATAAAAAGACCATCCCCCAATTTTAATGAACGCAAAAATAAAGCAAAAATTGAAATGGTGGTGATTCATTTTACTGGCATGAAATCTGCGGAAGATGCACTAAATAAATTAACCGATAAAAACGATAAAAACCCAGTTAGCTGTCATTATTTAATTGATGAAAAAGGTAAGATTTACCAACTTGTTGCTGAAGAAAAACGAGCTTGGCATGCAGGCGTTTCAAAATGGCGAGAATTTAATGATGTGAATTCGGCCTCAATTGGGATTGAGCTATATAATGACGGTAAATCAGAATTCCCAGATATTCAAATGCAAGCATTAGAAAAACTATTACAAGATGTAATCAAGCGTAATAAGATTGATAAATGCAATATTGTTGGTCATTCAGATATTGCACCGCATAGAAAAAGGGACCCAGGTGAGAAGTTCAATTGGAATAGGTTAGCAGAATTGGGGTTAGCATTAAAAGATGAGCCACAATTAAAAGATCGCTTTAATGCTGCCGCTATTGCAGAAGATGAAATTGCGTTAAAGAAGCTATTTAATGAAGCTGGTTATAGATTTTCTTATAGTAAAAATAGATTTAATAATTTTAAGAATAAAGCATCTATGAAAGAAATGATAATAGCTTTTCAACGCCGCTGGCAACCAGAGATTTTCACCAGACAAAGCTATAAAATCGGTAGAGCGGATGCCTCAACAGTTAAAAAACTACGTTCAGTAATTAGAGCATCAAAGAAATGCAAATAATTCCAAAAACCAGTCCAAATTTTAATGACCGTTCAGATGATAGTGTTCTGGATATGATAATCTTACATTATACCGATACTATCTCGCTACAGAACAGCATTGATGTGATGTTAGAAAATGGAGTTAGTGCCCATTATTTAATTGATTTAAATGGTGATATTTATCAGCTAATCGATGAAGAAAAACGAGCTTGGCATGCAGGGCTGTCTTATTGGAATGGGGTTACTGATATAAATTCCCATTCAATTGGCATTGAAATTCAGAATAATGGACATGGGCATGGTTATCATGATTTTCCAGCCGAGCAGATAAAATCTGTATCCAATCTTTGTGCAGATATTGTGAAAAGACGTAAAATCCCAATCTATAATATATTGGCTCATTCCGATATCGCGCCATCTCGTAAGCAAGATCCGGGTGAGCTTTTCCCTTGGCAGGGTTTGGCAAAACAGGGTTTAAGTATATTCCCCGAACTTGCCAAAGATATTGATGATGGGGATTTAAGAGAGCTATTAACCGAATATGGTTATAATCCTGATGATGATCTAGAAGATATTATAATCGCCTTTAACCGTCATTATTGTCCAGAGCAATTTGATGCAGGCATCCATGATAATCATGATCAGATTAGGCAATATTTAAAGTCATTAATAAAACAAAGACTTGCATTGCAGGTTATTTCAGCATAAAACAAATACAAAGGAGCGGATGGTTGCGGTTAGGTTTTTTATTAAATCTATCCGAGGAAAGTCCGGGCTTCAAGAAAACACGATGCTGGTTAACGACCAGGAGGTTTGGTAAACCTACGGAAAGTGCAACAGAGAATATACCGCTTGGCAACAAGTAAGGGTGAAAAGGTGAGGTAAGAGCTCACCGCTTTTTTAGCAATAAAAAAGGCATGGTAAACCCCATCGGAAGCAAGACTAAATAGGAATACAGATATTAAGTTATCGATGCGGTTTTCAGCAAGTATTCGGGTAAGTCGCTAGAATTTATTAGTAATAATAAGTCAAGATGAATAGCCATCAATTACAGAACCCGGCTTATAGCTCCTTTTACCACCTCTCTTAGATAATAGAGAAGATTATAAGCTTAGCTTAGATATTTAAGAGATCAGAGTTTAAATTATGAAGTGCTAGTTTCAATTAACATCCAATTTGGATCATTTGTTCTGTTATCCTTGGCAAAAACCCAGATATCATGAACATTGGTAATTAAATCAGGATCGCCTTCAACAACATTGCCGTTTTCATCACGAATTATTGTTGTATGTTCAACGTCAAAATCAACGGTAATATAGATCATTTGTCCAGCAAGATTGGCTTTGATAATTTCAGTCTTTTTAATTCGCTCTAAATCATATTCCATTGTTTGGTTGGTTTTCTCACGATTGGTAATACCAGCATCAAAATCAGCAAATAATTTCGGGCTTAAAAGCTTTTTCAGTATCTCCCTATCGCCAGATGCGTAACCTTTTACAATCATTTTAAATGCAATATTTGATCCTTGTATAAACTCATTCACGTCAAAATTAGGCTTGTTTTCAACAATATCAAGTAAGCCTTCGCGAGCTCCTTCATTAATTGTTTCGTTTTCAAGAATTTGGGAGCGGTTTTTCTCAAAATTATGGCTTGGCAAAGATGCAGCGAATTCTGGAGAAATTGGAATGACATTTGGAGTAGTATCAGGAGCGTTTGGCTTATAAGAATCTTTATTATCTGAAAAAGGATTAGGCCTTTGTCTCTCATCGCCATGTTTCTCGCCAAGAACGGATCTTAATCTATGGATCAATAATGCTGCAATTACTGCAAAAATTAGAATATCTAATGACACGATAGTGCTCTCTTTCTTAAAAATTGACTATATATATAATATATACACAGAATCTATATATTCCACCTTATTTTTAAAAATAATGATTAATTATGCCATAAAATAATAAAAACTTCATGAAGATGTTTGTTTTCTGTGGGTTTGGATATATATTATATTTATCTAAGAGCTGTATAGCATAGATGATTCTATTTAGATGCAGTTATATATTAGGAATTAGGAATAAAGATGATTTTATTATTATTTATATTAATACCAGTTTTCGAGATTGCAGGATTTATATTAATCGGTGATGCAATTGGTATTTTGGCAAGTATTGCTCTGACAATATTAACTGCAATGGTTGGTGCAACAGTCCTGAAATCGCAAGGTATGGCAACATTTACATCTGCAAAGCAGCGGATGGATGATGATAGTTTTCCGTTTAAGGAAATGTTAGAAGGAATTTGTTTATTTATAGCTGGGATATTCTTGGTAATACCGGGTTTCGTTACTGATTTCTTTGGAGCTCTGCTTTTAATTCAGCCTATTCGTTTATTCTTGTCTAATATCATTATTGATAATCAGAAAAAGGCAATGGATACAGGTTTTTCAAGCCAAGAAGTATTTAATGATAATGAGAGGCCACAACATAAGATGGGTAATAAAACTATCGAGGCAGAATATACCAAGATTAAAGACTAAGCTTTAAGAAATATAATCTTAATCTTTACTTGAGCTGAAAAGAGATTTATTATCATTTCAAACCAAATTTAAAAACAATTATAAAACCATTTAAGGATAAAAATATGACCGAAGAAAATAAAACAGCCCCAGCCGCAGGCGAAGAAGGCGTTGCAATTCAAGTTCTGGCTCAATATATCAAAGATTTATCATTTGAAAGCCCAAATGCACCAGAAAGCTTGCTTTCAAATTGGGGCGCGCCTGAGACAAATGTACAGGTAAATATCAATGTACGTAAGTTACAAGATAACACATATGAAACAATCCTATTATTTAGAGTTGAAGCAAGAAATAAAGAAAAAGACAAAGCAGTATTTATAACTGAACTTGCATATGGTTGTTCAGTATTATTACGCGGCATTCCAGAAGAACATCATAACCAAGCGTTAATGGTAGAAGTTCCAAAATTAATGTTCCCATTCTGTCGTGAAATAATTGCATCTGCATCTATCCAAGGTGGATACCCACCATTATATATGCAACCAATGAATTTCGAAGCTATCTATGTTGCAGAAGCAAAAAAACAACAAGCTGCTAAAGAAGCAGAAACTAAGAAAGAAGCTTAATTTATAAAGCTTTTATCTGGTATGAAGATAAATAAAAAAGGCTGGGAATTATCCTAGCCTTTTTTTATAAGTTTTATTTGGAGTTGACTATATATAAGCCAATTTATTTAAATATTTTATCAAACACACTTTGTTTTTTCTTAGTTGTCTTTACTTCGCCTTCGGTAATATCTTTACCGGCCTTTAGAGTATCTTCGATACGTTTTTTCTCTTCTTTGGCGTTAACTACTTCTTGAGTGTC
>CALDHH010000132.1 GCA_937941575.1 uncultured Alphaproteobacteria bacterium
TTTTCTTCTTCATTTTCAAATTCTTCTTCATCAATATCGAATTCATCTGTCATTGGATATCTCCATCATTTTCAATATATGCACGAACCATCTGACCATTATCAGAAAGTAAAACCACCGGAGTTTCAGCCATAGAATAAACATTCATACCATCTGCAGAAGTGGCGCTACCGCTCCAAGAAGGAGAAAGCAAGCTTAAAGGTGTTCTTAAATACATCTCGTTACCAAATTCCCAAACCGATGTTCTACCATCGACGCCTGATACTTTTCTTCTAACGGCACCCTCTGGTGGAACTCCATCTAATATTCCAACCACTACCGAATCGCCCGCTGCAATTTTCAAACCACCGACCGCACTTTTTATAAGTGGCGTTTTTGCCAAAGGTCCCATTTTAGGTATTCTTGCATCAAATCTAAAATGAGCTTCATCAAGACCAGTTGCAAGAGAGAAAGTTATAGGAGTGGTTAAATTAATAAGCCTGATCGACATATTACCAACACCATGGGCAGTCATAGGAGTTATTCTAATTACATGCGCACCTTGTTCAGGAGTTTGAACTTCAAAAACTCCGCCCCAACTAACATCACGTATTGGCCAAGGAGCACCAGTTGAATCAAGAATTGATAAGGTGGTTACATGTCCCGGAGTTAATTTAATAGTCGGAGGCAAAACCCCAGGATCCAAAGCAACTGTTTGTATATGTACTTTTGGAATAATTTTAGTTAATGGAGATTCTGCTTTTTCTCTACTAATTCTAAATTCTTGTAAGGTTTCTTCTATCTCTTCTGGAGTTAATGGCAATAAATTATCTAACGCAACATTAAAAGCCTCTCCCCTTAATTTAATTCTTTGAGCTTCGGCTTCTTCTTCCATTTGCGCTTGGATTTCTTCAGCTGTTTGAGGAATAGTATCAACATATTCATCTTCATCTATCGGCAATTGACCGCCAGCACCAAGGCTATCTTCTTCCATGCCAAAGCTTTGCGCCTGCACTTGCATATTTGGAAATGCTATCAATATAAAAGCTGATAAATAGAAAGCTGTAATAATTTTCTTCATTTAAAACTCCAAACCCTTATAAGGCTATCCATTGTTCGATACCAACACCATTTGTGCTTTCCAAAGTAGGAACTCGCTCAATAGTGATCGTAATTGTAATATTATCTGTACGCGCTTTATTACCTGATTGGTAAGTAACCATTAAAGGTAGCTCTACTATCCAACGATATTTACCGTTAAACACACCTTCTTGTAAAAGAACTGGTGCACTTCTCGGTACAGCAGTTAATACTTGTTGGGCATTTTCAACCGATGTTATGATTCTTGAACGCTGTAGAGCTCCTGTGAAACTTTCCCAACCACGTCTTGTGAAATGCTGTGATGCGGATTGTAATCTTTGTCTATAATCATGAAAACCAAATGTCATTACATCAGTTGCCGCCTGTGATACCCAAGATAATAAAGCAGCTCTAGTCATATTTGGCTGACCTAATGGCACAAGACGCATAATACGACCATCAGCCGTTGTTGCAAAATATCTATCTTGTGGTTTTGACACATACATGTAGAAAATAAACGAACAAATCATCAAGGCAATAATAACGCCTTCAATAATTGCAATTTTTAAAAGATTTCTAAAACCATCTCTATAATATTCATTTCTAGTTACAACAGTTGATAACGAGCTAGCCATCGCACTTTTATTGGCTTTGGGAGTGGCAGTACTAGTTGTATCGCCTAACCCACCTGATTTAAATCTGAACTTTGGCTTTTCTTGGCCTTGCTGTTCTTGTGTTTTTTTAGCAGCTCCCTTTAAAGAGATAGCAGTCTTTTTAACAGTATCTGATGTCGACCCCTCTTTAGGATTAGCAGTTTTTAACTTTGGAGCATCATCTGGCTTTTTTTGCATGTTAACAGATACAGAAGTAGTTCTAGAACTATCTGCCTTCTTTGAAATATCTACTCCACCATTAGGTGTGTTATTATCTTCAACCATATCTTAAAATGCTCCCCATATCTTATTTGATATATCATTTTGTAAAATCAGACATATTTATAAGATTAAAATATATAAACTCCAATGTAAATTACAAAGATATAATATTTAGTTACTTTTTTATAAAAACTAAAAAAACATCTAAAAAACTACCTAAACCCATTCTGGCACAATAATTGCTTATTAAAAAACGATAATTAATTTTAACCATTATTTAGAATATGGGGTTAACATGGGTATAAATGCATTAGATATAGCAATTTCAGGGCTTAGGGTCGCACAAAGCGGTCTTAATGTTACAGCAAATAATGTCGCCAACGCATCCACAGAAGGTTATACTAGGAAAATTGCTCCACAAGAGGGGCTTAGCGCCAATGGACAATTATTAGGAGTAAAAAGCTCCACAGTAATAAGAAGTGTAAACACAATATTACAGCAACAGATAAATAACCAACAAAGCGTTGTCGGTAGTTTAAGCGTCCAAGAGCAGTTTTTACAAAGAATTCAATCTTTCCACGGCTCATCGGATGCAGAAATCTCTATTCCAGCAGGAATAACAGATCTTTCCAATAGTTTCAGCTCATTATCAACATCTCCTGATGATATATCCTTACTTGCATCAACAGTTAGCCAGGCGGAAGAGGTTGCAGATAAAATAAATTCATTTTCTGATTTACTAGTATCAATGAGAAATGAAACTCAGGATGCAATTTCCCTTGCAGTATATGAAATAAATGATGCATTGCAAAATATCCAGAGATTAAACGTCGATATCACATCATTATTTGGTACAAATGTAAGTACTGCTGATTTAGAAGATCAAAGAGATCTTGCTTTACAGACCGTTTCTAAATATTTAGAAGTCTCAACATTTAAAAACGAATCGAATAGCCTGTCCGTTTTAACTGAAACAGGTCAATCACTTGTTGATTCGGTTGCTAGGGAAATAAGCTTTAACCCGAATAGGTTATTAGCAACTTCTTATTATCCAGGCGGCGGCACATCTGGACTATTTATAGGAAATTCGACTGATGGAGTTGATATTACAAATGTAAGAGGCGGTGAAGTTGGGGCTCTATTAGAATTAAGAGATGAAACATTACCAGAATATCATGCCTCTTTAGACGAGCTAGCCCAGAAATTGACTTCTAGAATAAGCTCACAAGGATTGGATTTATTCACAGATAATAACGGTTTAGTGCCAGAGAATATCGATCCACCAAATCAAGTAGATTACGCTGGATATGCATCTAATATACAAGTTAACCAAAATATATTAGATGATCATACTCTACTTAGATCTGGTACAAACGGAAATACAGTGCTTGCAGGATCATCCGATATTATCAGAAAAGTATTGGATTTTGCATTCGGTGAATTTGAATATATGCAATCAACAGGTGATTTAGATATCTCGGCTGGAACAATATTCGCAAATGCTGGCCTATCACAATCAAATACCTTAATTGGTGATACAAATATTTCTTCATTAACTAGCCTAGATAGCGATCCAGATATTGCAGCAGGAGCTGTATTTAATATCCAAATTGGCGCAGCTGCTCCACAAGCAATTACAATAAATGCCAGTGATACAGCAACCGATCTAGTTAACAGCATAAATGCTGCATTAGGGGCAGGCACCGCCAGAATAAATGGTTTAGGTGGTTTAGTATTCGAAGCCAATGCTGATATAACAATATCTGATACAACATTAGGGGCAGCAGGTGTTGAAGCACTTGGGTTAGCATTCGGTACAACAACCGCAATTGACCCTAGCTTTCAAATACAATTAGCTGAGGGAACACCTCTTAATATCTCAATTAGTTCAACCGATACAGCCACAGATTTATTAAATAATATAAATGCATTATCTGGAATAACTGCATCATTAGATGCCAATGGTTTTTTAAATATAATTCCAGATGAAGGTGGTTCGATAAGCTTGAATGATGGCGCTGGATCGCCATTAGAACAATTAGGGGTAACGACAGCTGGTGTAAGACATGACGCTTTTAGGCAAAGTAATCTTGGGGCTGATGGAACATTATCAACCAGCATATTATCAACATTACAACTAGAAGATTACGCTCGTAATATAATCTCAACCCAAAGCCAAGATTATAATAGTGTTGAGATAAGATTAAATTCAGAGGTAATTTTTTATGAGAATTTAGAAACCAGATTCCAAGGTGAATCAGGAGTCGATATTGATAAAGAGATGACTGAATTAATTAGATTACAAACAGCATATACAGCAGCAGCAAGAATGATTACTTCATCGGAAGAATTATTTGATGCACTAATAAGATCCTTTTAATTAGAAGGTAATTTGGAGAATATAAAATGACAAATGGTATTACATCTTTTTTAAGGCAGAGCCAATTACAAAGCCAGAGAACTGAAAGCTTACGTACAAGTTTTTATGATTTACAAAGGCAATTATCCACAGGAAAGAAATTCGACACTTTCAGCGGTTTAGAAGCCGAGGTATCCAGAATCCAAAGACAAAGGGCTGATGTCAGCAAAATGGATAATTTTGTAAATCAGATTGAGAAACTTGAAACCAGAATAGAAGTTACATCTAGCGCCTTAACCCAAATAACCGAGACTGCCAGAACAGTAATCGGAAGTATTAGAACTCAGACTACCGAAGGTGATGTAGTTATAGCTGAGATTAATGATATGGCCACCAATTCGCTATCTTTTATTAAGGATTTAATCAATACAGAAATAAATGGCCGCTACCTATTTGCAGGATCAGCAGTATCAACCAAGCCATTACCAGATCTTGAAACACTAAATACCAATCTAGGCAATGAATTAGATGATTGGCTAGATGGAACTAATGATTCAGACCAATTGCTCGGCAATATTAATGGAATTGCAAATGATGATCTTGGTTACGCAAACGCGCTTGCAAGCTCTGGTGATGTTTTTGCCAGAATAGATACTGATAAAGAGATTAATTATACGGTTAAAGGTGATAATGCTGGCTTCCAAGAGTTACTCCGCGGAATTGGCTTGCTTGCCAATATCTCTCAACCAGATCAAGCCGTAGATGTTGCCACAGATGAGGAATTTCACGAGATCCTAAACGAAGCCGTTAATTTAATTTACTCAGGGATTGAAGCCCTAGACGGTGATAATTACGATCTTAGTAATAAAGCCAGCTTAATAAATGACGTAAAAGAAAGACATATATCGGAACAAAATATCTTCCTAGACGCTGTTATAAAAACCGAAGAAGCCGATCTATCCGAGGTTGTCGTATCAATGCAACAGATACAAACCCAATTAACCGCCTCCTACGAATCCACCTCCATAATCCGACAACTTTCACTTGTTAATTTTCTTTAATTAATAATAAATAAAAGGCTTAAATGCCTTTTATTTATTGTTAATCACACCTAAGTTAAACTTGCATAGATAAAACTTGTCTTTGCATGTGGAAATTTTCTATGAAGACATAAAATAGTATAAATATGCTAGTTTTTAATAAATATAGCTCAACCTAACCCAAGTCAAAAAATACTCGTGGTTTTGGTCTATCTTTGCCTTTGTTACTATCATCAGGTTTAGGGGATTTGGCAGAGTTTTTATTAAAACTATTCCGAGATGGTGATCTAGTTATAATATAATCCCTTAATCTCCAGTTTTTATCAGATGTTCTAGTTTCAATTCCCAATAAATATGGGATTTCTTTTTTATTATCTAGTATTTTACAACCATCTTTTTTAACATCAATAACTTCACCATTTTCAATAGAGATAGTTTTAAAACCAACCTTATCTAATGCTGCTTTATTTTCTTCTCTTAAAGATGCGCTCCCATGGATTGGAGCGATAGTTTTTGCCTTGGACTTAACCGCCATTTCAATTAATTCAGGCATTCGAGCATGGGCAGGGGAATATAAATTCATATCTTTATTTGTATAAACTGTATGGCCTGCTTTTTTTAATCTATCTAATAATATCGCTCGGTTCTTTTCATGTCCAGGGAGGGAGGGCGCACAGAATAATATAATGTCTTTATCTTTATCCAATGTTAATTGCTTACTTTTACCTTCTGATGCCATACCGAGTACTGCGTTTTGATGTCCAACACTTCCCGTTACTATCACAACCGATTCTTTTGGATCAGTTGCTTTTAATTCATCAATTTTTTTATTTCTAACAACTCTAACATCAACATTTACACCGATATGATCGCTCAAAGATAAACCTGTTTCGCTTAATGCTGACAAAGCTTGCTCATGCGACCAACCTGCAATCCAAAGAATTCTTTTATTCTCAGCCGATACTTTTGCAACAGAAGCTAGATTTTCTTCAAAACCGCTCATTGTTGCAATAACAAATCTTTTATCTGGGTATTTCTTCATTAATATTTCTAAATTATCTCTAACATCTGATTCTTTTATATTAATCTCATCTTTATTAGCGCCAGTCGAATCAAGCAGCAAAAGATCAACTCCATCTTTCACAGTATCTAAAAAATTATCTTCATTAAATCCAGGGCCCCAAACCAAACTATCATCTAATTTAAAATCACCTGGATGTAATATTGTGCCATCTGGGGTTGAGATATAAAAGCCAACTGATTGTGGGGTACTATGGCTAACTGAGAAAACTGATATTTTCATTCTGCCTTCACGGAGCTTGCTACCTGGAGCGATTTTAGTAATTTCTGGCCATTCATCGGCTGGGATTTCATTATTTGATAAAGCCTGCTCTAATCTTTTTGCCGTAAATGGAGTTGCATAGATTTTCGGCATTTTATAGCCCATTAACATTAAATAAGGTATCGCACCGATATGATCAATATGGGAGTGAGTTAATAATATTGCATCTAACTCCTTCTCTGGCTTATGGCTTTTATCATCCACAGATTTCAAAAATCTATGAAGATCAGGAATAACCGTATCGCAATTTCCTAATTTATTATCTTCTGCTGCAAGATTCTTCGAGATCATTGCACCCACATCAATTGCAACTCTTACCTTTTTTGTTTTACCGCTATCTAGCTTATATTTATATGTCGCAATTCCAGAATTTGCTCCAATGGAACTTTTATTATTGCCTGCTAAAATTTGCCAAGTTAATCTATTTTTCAAAACTCATCACTCCCTAATCTCATCCAAGTCCAAAGAATTGAGTTTAAGTGATTTTCTAGTTTTTTTGGGGTTTCTTGATTCTTATCGAATTCAGGTATTTCAAATATCATTGCTTTCAAGTCGTCATGTGATATAGCCAGTTTATCGGCATCTGGATGTTCTTTTAATAGATATCTTGCAATCTCTTTACAATCAGACCATAGCATAAGTAACCAATTTTCTATCTAAATTAATGATAAATACTTATAGCATAGAATAGAAGCTATGTCTAATAAAAATATAAACCGCAGATGTTATCTAGCGATATTTGGCATTGGTATTGAATCTAAATCAAATGATAAATCAGCCGCCATTAATAATAATAGCTCTTCATTTCTTTTGTAAATATCATTCATTTGTTGTAATTGGAAAGTTTGGATATTAATACCTTCCCTGATTAGGTTTTCAGGTTCTTCAATTAAATTAGTCGCGTAATCTTTATGACGGTATTTATCCCTAGTCATCGTTTCCATCATTTCATAATAGCTAGGTTCTCCAGAAACATTAATCGGCAATATTCCAGCTTTTGTCCGAATATCTCCAATATTATTCGCAATATTATCTGCGATATCTGGATCAGTCGCGGCTCTTAAACCGATCATTTTACCAAGAACATTATATATTGCTTGCTGTCTGGCGTAATAAGATCTTCTCTGTAACATTAATTTTCGACCTGGATCAGTTTCTAAAACGCCATCTACCAAGATTGGTAAAGATGTTGGTTGAATTATATTACGTAGCATTCTATCAACCATTATTCTGTTTTCTGCGACCGATAAATCCAAAGTCTTTTGATCACCCCATAATAGATCACCTAAGAATAGATCCCTATTTGGCAACAACCCTGGAACTCCGGGATTTGAACAGCCAGAATTTCCAGCATTCATAATTGGATCACAAAAATAAGTTAGATATTCAGCCCAAAGCTGATTATGCTCTGCCAATGGGCCATCTTGGGTTTCTATATCAACACCACCTGCGGCCAAAGTATTCGTACCCGCATCTCTTTTATTCTGCAATCTATCAATTGAAATTGTAGCAATAGTTTTACCAATATGTCTTGAAAATCTATCAGCATTATTAATAGCATACGAGCTTGTATCTGCCTGACATGCAAGTTCTGAAGGTCTATAACCTCTATGTGATCTATATCTGTTTTCTTGGAAAATTCTATTCATATCATTAAATGCATTAGCATCGATAAAATTACCAATCGCCAGAGTCTGATCAACTTCTGCCACAGATAATTGTCTGGTCATAGGCTCAAAATTTGGTCTAAACCCATCAAACCACATATTCTCCAAACCCGTTCTTACATTCAGGTTGAACTCATCTAATCTGGTAATTGTCTCAGTCTGCGCTGTATCAAAATCTAGGTTAAAGAAATTTGGTACTTCTTGGCTAAATTGATCAATCAATCTATCTTTTTCTGTAATTAAACTACTGAAAACCGCCGTTGCGTTTGGGCCCATTTCACATGCGAATGCTTTTGTAGCTTGAGCAGAAAGGAATACAAATATTGTAAATATATATATTATTTTTTTCATAGTCCTAATTTACCTTTCTGACAATTAATTAAATCCAACATTCTATCTCACGGATCTTGTATTAGACGAATTATCTGGCTTTATATCTTCTAACATCATACCCAATTCCACTGATAACATAGATCCCAATAATTCTGTTTTATTTATCATTTCATATAGACCCATTAAATTCTGGGCTTTCATCTGAGTATATTCAGCCATTGCTTGTTCTGGAGAATCTTCCAAACTTATGTAATGACTTGGTGACCATAATTTTTCAACCATGGCTTGCCTTATTTCTCTTTTACTTGGTTTGCTATCTTCTTCAATTTCATTGGTTGGAATACCCGCAGCTTCTCTTAATTCTCTAAGCTCATCCATTTGCTCACCTGCTGATACTCTATCACCAATAACATTTGATATCGCTGCTGCTGGAACGCTCATCCTTGCAATATAACTTCTTTTCGCAAGAAGGTTTTCTCGACCAGTTGCTGATTTTAACTCACCTGCTTTGATAGAAGGTAAAACCCGCTTATTTAAAATATTATGAACTACCGTCTTAACCGCCAATACATTATCTGGGTTATCAATTAAATCGATTGTATCTTCGCCAAATATAGTTTTGCTAACCTCAATATCACGGTTTTTCATTGGATTACCCGGTGTAGTACAAGCAATCATCCCTGCATTTGATTGATCATCACAGAAGACTCTTTCAAAATCTGACCATCTTTGATTTAAATTAGAGAAATAACCATCTCCAGCCGCAACACCAATATTATTAGTTAAATCCCTAA
>CALDHH010000133.1 GCA_937941575.1 uncultured Alphaproteobacteria bacterium
CGGTTAATCGTTTCTGCTTCTTTAGCCATATTATCAGCATTATCATTAACAGATTTTGAACTTTGACCAACTTCACTAGACTGCACTTGGATTTTCTGAACGCTTTCAGATACACGACCAGAGCTCTCAGATACGAAATCAACATTACGGGCAATTTCTTCTGTAACTGAATTCTGCTCTTCAACCGCTGCCACAATCGCAGTAATATATTGATCAATATCAGAAATAAAACCACCAATTTTACCAATAGATTTTGCAGATTGTCCTGACGCTACTTGAATTGATTGGATTTTACTTGAAATTTCTTCCGTCGCTTTATTGGTCTGAGAAGCAAGTGATTTAACTTCATTTGCCACAACTGCAAATCCTTTTCCTGCTTCGCCAGCTCGAGCCGCCTCAATCGTAGCATTTAATGCCAGAAGATTTGTCTGTTCAGCGATATCAGTAATAAGTTGAACCACTTCACCAATTTCTTGTGAAATTTGCTGTAACTCTTTTACCTCTTTTTCAGATGTTTTAGAGTAATCAACGGCTTGTCTTGTAACTTCTGAAGATTTGGTGATCTGTTGAGATATTTCTCGGATTGATGCTACCATCTCATCTGTTGCAGCACCTAAACCCTGTGCATTAGCAGAAGATTCTTCTGCTTCTGTTGCAACGGATGCAGCCATTTCTTGTGAATTATTACTTTGATTCATCATACTTCCAGCTTCTGAAATCATATTTTTTGAAGATTCAAGAATTTGGCCGAATACAGCACCAATAGTTGAGCCAAAAATACCCACAAGCTGGTTAAGCTCGTTCTGACGTTGTTGTTGTTTTTTCTTAATCTCTTTTTGCTCTGCTTCTAATTCATTAGCCCGCAACATATTGGCTTGGAATATTTTCATGGATTCAGACATAGCATATACTTCATCTCTGAAAACAACCGATGGTATTGGCGTGTCAAGATTTCCTTTAGCTAAGTTAGTCATCGCATCAGTCAATTTTTTAAGCGGTGATGAAATACTGCGCCCCAATGAAATTGCAAATATTGCGCCAAAGAATACAATAATTAATGATAATACCAAAATCAAGTTTTTACCACGTTTTTCATCTGCAAGGGCTTTATTCATTGATGTTTGTGTGAATTCAGAAACTTCAGTCATCAGACCTTTAATCTCTTTATCAAGCTTCTCTTGCTCCTCCTCTACCTCTAAAACTTTATCACCTATTGAGGCCGTAATATTCGATGAATTTTCTAATTCTAAAAAAACCTCTTCTACATGATGTTCATAGCTTTTATGTTCTTTTTCTATCTTTTCTAATTCTTCTAGAACATGTTTAAATTCTTCATGAGCTTCCTTCGAAAGAGTCCCAGTCATGGAATTTCTTACCATTTCTTCAGCTTCTAAAACTTCTTCATCTGTCTTCTTTGCCAAATCTTTAAAATGTTTTACAATTGATTCAAATGTTTCACCTTTGCTATGCGCTTTAATCCCTTTAAGCCTTAACCCTCTTTCAAGAAGAATAGCTTGCTCAAGTTGATGAACGGTAATCTGCTCTAATAACCTAGTAAGCGGCAAATCGCGAGTTGCGACTTCTTCCATTTCATGGCCAATCAAGGTCATTTTATAAACACCAACACCACCAATAATGCCAACAAAAATTAACAATACAGTAACCAATGAGTACAATCGGTGCCCAATTTTTAAGTTATGCAAGAATGAAGTTTTAGACATGGGTATTTTATCCTTCCTTAGCCTATAAGTTTTTTAATTTGATTTAATAATTCTTCTTTTGAAAATGGCTTTTCCATTATTAGATCAGCTTTCTCCTCAGCAATAATTAAAGCCTGGGACGCAGATACTCCATCTCCCCCTGCTGACATTGCCAAAATAGGGGTTTTATTACCAGAATCACGAAGTTTAATTATAACTTCCGTTCCATCAAGTTCCGGCATTAAAATATCAGTGATAATTAGGTCATATTCTGCAGCATAAGCTTTATCAAGACCTTCTTTTCCGTCTTTTGCAAATTCAACTTGATATCCTTGGATTGATAAAATCATCTCTAGGGATTCGCGGACCCCTTTCATATCTTCTATTAATAATATTTTTTTAGACATAGGCATTCTTCCCCATTAAAAATTATACTAAGCTGCATAATACAGCCCATATTCAATTAAAATTTATTTTAGTGTTTCACAGGAATATAAAGCATAAATAAAGCGCCTTCATTCTCGTTACTACTCGCAATAATCGTACCATTCCATTCCTTAACAATTCTATAAGAAATCGAAAGTCCAAGGCCGGTGCCCTCTCCCACTGGCTTAGTTGAGAAAAAAGGATCAAAAGCCGATTCCATATTTTTCTCACTCATACCATGACCATTATCTTCGATACCGATACATAGATATTTACCTGTACCGATCCCCATCTCAGTGGCCTTCATGGGATCCACATCTTCATAATGCCAATGTAATGTTAGCCTTCCCTTATCATCCATGGCATGCAGAGCGTTATTCACCAAATTAATTAAAATTTGATGTAAGTGATTATGCTTAATTTCAACAAAGTAATCTTCATCAGATGGCTTATCTTGAATTATTTTCAGAAACTTTAATCGACTATGTAGAAGATTCTTAACAAATAAGCTGACATCTTTTCTTAGATCTTCCGTATTCATTTTTTCAAGCTCTTCACTTGATTTACGAGAGAAACTTAAAACATCTTGTGTAACTCTATTCGCCAAAGTAACATTTTCATTTAAAATTTCGATACATCTTTTTATTTGCTTATCATCCATCGACTGCCAATCATTGAGCATCTCCGACATAAGTTTAATTGGCTGCAAAGTATTTTTAATTTCATGACTTATATTTCCAGTCAAACGACCTAGCGCTTCTAATTTCTGTCGATCTTGTTCAAGCCTATTTTGTTCATAAATCAATGTGATATCTGATTGAATACCAATATATGCAATTAGTTTTTTGGATTCATCATAAACTGGTGACATGCGCAAACGATTCCAAAATGGAGTTCCATCTTTCTTATAATTCAAGATTTCAATATCCAAGGATTCATAGTTTAAAAGCGCTCTCTTAATTTCTTTTACTGCCTCTGGATCAGTACCATCACCTTGCAAAAATCGACAATTACGCTCGATCACTTCTGCATGTTCATATCCTGTTTGATCAAGGAAGGCTTTATTCACGTATATGAGCTCCATATCCCCATCCACACGTGAAATTGTATGAGCAAGATTGCTATGCTCAATTGATTGGATCAGAATATCATTTTTAATATCTAGTTTCATACCAGCATTATGATTGGGTATTTATAAATATTTTATTAACTTGCCTAGCTTAAACAGAAAAAATAGATAGAATTTTATTTCTACCAATCTATTGACATTTTCATAATTTTATATTATAAATTAATATGAAAATTTAAGGGATTTAGGTAATGGATATTGATGCAGATAATTTTGAAGAAGCAATAGAGAGAATTAGAAATAATGATCCGGAGGTAACTAGCTTAGAATTTAAAGGAAGCCGAACCAAGGAAAAGGATTCTGATTCTTGCTTTTACACATCCAAACAACAATATCTTACAATATTTGAAGCTTTAAAAAATAACCTTCTAATCAAAAAAATAGATTTTAAAGAAATATCATATGAAGGAGATTGGTTTGCTGATAGCTTAAAAGAACTTCTATCCGTAAATAACACAATTACAGAAATAGATATCACATCTATTTATTTTAGCAAAAAAGACTTCCAAAGCTTAAATAAAGGCTTATCTGAAAATAAAGGATTAAGAAAACTAAAATTACTCAATAATAAGCTTGATAAAATAGATGCAATCGAATTGTCCAAGATGCTGACGAAAAATAGCTCTTTATTAAATTTAGAAGTATCGATGAATAATTTTGGAGATTCAGGAATTAAGGCAATTGCAGAAGGACTTGCAAAGAATAAGAATATTTTAAGAGCTAATTTTTCTAAA
>CALDHH010000134.1 GCA_937941575.1 uncultured Alphaproteobacteria bacterium
TTTTTATAAAGCTCCTTAATCTTTGGAATTTTTCTATTCTTAATTTTTCTCACCATAACAGCATTATCTTTTATTTCTTTATGTAGCTTTTGTTGAGTTTTGATTGCTTGCTCATTGATATATTCATTAATACAATCAATAATCTCATGACAATTATATTTATGAGCTATCTCTAGGGGGGTTAAGTTTTGATATTCTGCCGTTCTTTCATTAATATCAGCCCCTAAACCTAGTAATAAAAATGCATGTCTGCCATCAAATTCGGAGGCCACTACATCTGATAATAATCCTTTAAATCTATCTTCGTTAAGCTTAACAAAGCCATGATTAACTAGAGTCTCTATATAACCAGGGTTATCTTCATATATAGAATGAAGTATTGATGACCTCATATATTCATTATTTAAATCCAGCAAGCCCGTTTCTATTAAATATAAAAGCTTCTCTCCCTCTATAAAAGATGCAATATCTTGAGACAAATATTGTTTAAAATCTTTATCTTCCTTAAATTTTAAGACTGTATCTACCATTGCTTTAAAGCACAACTCATGACGGTTATCTATAGTCTCTTCAAAAACACGGAAAAGAAGTCTTTTACAATCCTTAAATAAGATTTTTTTACCCATAAAACATTCTACTGCCTTACCCTCTTTACTAGCGCCTATAATTATATCAATATTTTTTTGAAAATTACTAAGATCATCATTATCTATTGCTTCCATTAATTCTGGACCAATAAATACTATATTTTCTTTTGATACTGGGCTCCCAATCATTTTGAAATACCTTTTATTTTGGGAATTTTTCTGGCTTTTATCCTTGATACAGCAGCTCTATTTATTATTCTTTCCCTGTCTAAGCCAGCGTCTAATTCTTTTTGTCTTAACTTGCTTTCCATTTTATTTCTCCAAGCATCTAATATCTTAAAGATCTCTGTATTCCCATCACTTTTTGCTTTAACTAATGGCGTTTCACCGTTTTTATTAATACATATTGGATCAGCACCGTAATTAAGCAACATCTCAACTGCATCCTTATTATCGTAATCAACTGCCAGCCATAATGGGGTGTAGCCATACATATTTAAATTCGATTTATTTATATCGAACTCAATCTCCTTTAGTAATTTGGACAATGTCTTCATATTATTTCTTGCAATGGCTTTTTCCATCAATAGCCTACTACGGAAGCTATCAATACCTGGGATAATTCCAGTTTTTATGGCTTTTTCTAAATAATATAAATTACCAGTTTCTGTTATTCCTTTTATTATCTCAGTATAGATCCTTGAATTGCCATGGTGAATACTGCCGATATGCTCCATTATAAAGTCAAAGCAAGCAATTGAATTATCTTGAATTGCAATATTGGCAAGACCTGCAAAACCAATAATTATTTTGATATTTTCTTGGTCATTCACATCGCCTATTACAAATTTTTTATTTGGATCATATAGAGAGTTATCCGTCATTATTTTAAGATATTTCTCAACCATCTTCACATCATTATTTTTAATCGCCTCAATAAGTTCCAATTCCATTATCGTTTAATCCCTTTTATCTGCTTTATCTTTCGAGATTTAATTCGGTTCTTCTTGGCATTGAATATAGACATTCCTTTTGCAACTTTTTCAGCAGCCAGTTCTGCTTTATAAGCCACAGGATCCCAATTCTGTATATATTCTTTTATTGCAGAACAGTCTGTATCCTTGGATAATTCAAGAGGGCTTATACCAGTTCCATCTATACGCCTTTTATCAGCACCATTCTGCAATAGTAATTTTACGTGCTCTAATCGCTGATAAAAAACTGCAATATATAATAAACTCATCACTGATGACGCACTCGAATCTATATCATTTAGCAAGTTATTTTTAATTATATATTCTGATAACTCAACCCTCTCTGTTTTAACCAATGCTCTCATTAAATTCAGCCAAAAGTCATCGCCTAATTCTCTAATTTTTACATTATTAGATAAGATATCAACATTACTTTTAGTACCGTATTGAGAAAGACTAGAAGTAATGTTAAGCAATTTATAACTTGCATAATTATTGCTAACTGCTTTTAAAAGCATCTCAAAAATCTTATCCTGATTATAAAGCACTGCATCTTCAATGCCGCCTATTAAGATAGAGCTCATTTTTTGGTTATATTTTTCTTTGCCTTGTTCATCTATAGATACAATTGAATCATATAGGTTCTCATCATTAATAGATTTTAGAAAGCTTGATATATAAGTAATATTATTATCCTTAATTGCTTTTAAGAAACAACTATACATCTACCCCCCCATCTTTATTCTTAATATTTAACCTTACCAATCCCATCATATTTTTACGCCTTTTATACGCTTTATATTACAAGACTTAATTCCATTTTTCTTGGCATTAAATGCTGGCAATTCTTTGGCGAAGTTTTCTTCAAATACTCTCTGTTTATAAGCAATCGGATCCCAATTTTGTACATATTTTCTAACTGAAGGGATGCTTTCTGCAACCCAATCTAGGGCGTTTCTATCAATATTATCTTTAAGATATATATCGGCTCCATTATTCAACAAGAGCTTTATATGATTCAACCGATTGTAAACGATGGCTATATTTAACAAAGTATTATCTGCGGATACAAAAGAATTTATATCACTTAATAAATCACTTTTAATGATATGCTCTAATAATTCTCCGCTATCTATCCTAATCAATTTATCCATTATTTGTGCCCAGAAATCATCGCCTAATTCCATCACTTTTTTATTATTAGACAATATATCAATATTATTTTTTGTACCATTAACTGAAATACTGTTTATAATACCGAATACCTCGTTAATTTTATAATTATCTACGACAGCATCTAAAAGTAAGCTGAATATTTTATCTTGTTTATGAAGAACTGCACGATCAATGCTTTCTATTAAAAATAGCCTCACATCTTTGGCAATAGTTACCCCATCTTTACCTGGGGTTAATGGTTTTTTTCTTAATGCATATCCATCAAACAGGTCCTTATTATCTAGCATGGTTAAGAAATCAGACACAAAGCTGATATTATTGTCTTTAATTTCTTTAAAAAAAACAGACTGCCAAACTCCCTCTATAATATAATCATGATCCATTACAGCTTTACACCTTGTATCTTTTTTATCTGTTTGGATTTTATCTCTTTCTTTCTGGCATTAATTTTAGGCAATGACTTGGCAAAATTTTCTTCAAATACCCTCTGTTTATAAGCAGCAACATCCCAATCTTGTACATATTCTCTAATTGAAAAGATTCTTATCTTGGAAAATTCTAAAGCAGTTCTGCCCGATTTATCCTCAAGATCTTTATCTGCGCCATTATTTAATAATAACTCCACATGATCCATCTGATCATTAATAACCGCCAGAATTAATAAGTTTGATCCGGTTGATGTAAATGCATTTATATCTTTCAACAGTTTATTTTTAATTATATATTCTGATAATTCTGTTTTATCTTCTTTAACCATGATTTCCATGATTTCCATCCAGAATTTTTCGCCTAGAACCATAACTTTTTTATTACTTGATAATATATCAATATTATTCTTTGAGCCATCAAAAGCAATACTTCTAGTAATACCAAATAACTCCTTCACCTCATAATTATTAACAACTGCATCTAAAAGCAAACTAAAGACTTCATCTTGTTCAAAAAGAATGGCATGCTCCATGGCGCCGATTAAAAAAGAGCATATTGTTTTAGAATAAGTAGCACCGTTTTTTTCTTTCTTTAATGCAGTTTTATCAAATAAATCATTATCCCCAAGCATTGTTAGAAATTCAGATATAAAGGAAATATTACCATCTCTAACTTCTTTTAAAAAATCATCTTGCCTGATACCTTCAATGCAATAATCACTCAGCATTTATGCCCCCTAATCTTTACTATATTCAAGGCTTTTATATTTCTTCTTTTAATATTGAATAATGCTAATTCTTTATCGCTAAGAGTTAATCTTTTCTCCATATAGTCATCTGGAAGCTCTTGGATAAATTTAAATATTTTATCATGATCTATGCTCGGATATTTTCTCTTGCCCTGTTTTATCGCATCAAATATTGAATTCCCTTGATCATCCAGTTTTTTATAATCTGCTCCATTTTCTATTAGAAGCTTGGTAATATCATAATTACCCCTACCCGCCGCAAGAGAAACAAAAGATTCACCACCAGACACCCTAGAATAGCCATTAATATTTACCAATCCATGGGATATTGCAGAATTAATAAAGTTATAATGATCATTACAGATACCTACGCAAGTAAAGTTGTCCGGTATCTTCCCATTATCTAAATCTATCAAATCCTTATCTAATAGAAAAGCTAGATCGCCAGCTTCACCGAATATAGATAAATAGCACATCGTCCTTGAATCTATTTTTTGCAAATTAAACTCGACAACTCCGAACTCAATTAAATCCCTAAATATTCTTCCATCCCTAAATTCCAATGATTTTGACAAAGCAGAGCTTAGCTCTGATAAAGCATAATTTTTATTTTCAATATTTATCAAATAATTTTTTAGGCTATCAATATCTCTACCCTTTATTAAATCTATAAATCCTTTATATTCCATTATGAAGCACCTTTAGGAGGCGATATTTTTGCTATTTTTGATGATTTAATTGCCTGTTTATGGATAAGGAAAGTTTTGTATTCCGCCTTAAAAGATAAAGGTTTCAACAACTTATTACAATTAACTGCCTTACATTCATCAGCATATCTGAATGCATCAATGCCATTCTCATCTTTTAAATTAAGTTTTGCACCAGCTTTGATCAACGCCCGCAAGCCGATATCCCAGTCATTCTCGATCGCATAGAATACTGCCGTTTTTTTATCATCTTCTTGATGATTAACATCCATATCAAGACTTATTAGCGCATCTAACATGAATTCTTCTCTATAGATAACTGCCCATGCCAAAGCCTGCTTACCTTCGATATCAACAGCGTCTAGATCTACTTTTCTATTTGTTAATTTGGCAAATAATGTTCTTCTGCCCTCTGATATTGCTTCCATAAGCGGATTGGATGTTTTCTTATCGGCAAATTCATTAATATTAATGCCCTTATCAAGTAAGAAATTCTGGGTTTTATTATCATTATAAACATAAAATAAAGCATTACGACCAAGATCATCTTTGTCATTTATATCAACAAGTTTCATATCAAGTAATTCTTGCATAGTCCCCGTTGCCCCCATAGAGACCGCGTCAAGAAATCTTGTAATATCTGATTGTTTAGATGCCAAAATGACCATCCTCCAATTAAAACACCAACAGAACATAAAAAAATAATTTATGTAATTTAGCGTTTTATATGCAAAGAGTCAATGTTATTTGGCTTTTTTCCTTCTAAATTTTGCAACTGCCATTACTGGAGCTGGAGCAAAAGCTAGCACTTTTTTTGATTGCTGAACTTGGTAATATATTAGATATAGCCCAATTGAGATCAAAGCAGATGCCCCAATTATAACATCCATGCTTGGGATATCATTAAATATTAAATATCCAAGTGCTGCACCCCAAATCATCTGAGTATAATGAAATGGAGCTACAATATAAGATGCTGGTGATCTTTGGAATCCAGATAAAACGAACATCCCACCCATAAATGCCATCGCCCCACATATTATAAATAGGAAGCTATCTTTTAAATCAGGCATAACAAAATTATCATATAGATATACTTGCGATACAATGATTCCCATCAATGAGGAGAATATTAGCAATAAAGCCCTGCTATGAATTTCACCCTTTGATTTCTTTACTAACATTGTATTAATTGAGAATATAATCGCACTCCCAAGCGCTGCAAAAGCACCGATATTAAACATATCTCCACCTGGACGCATAACGGCTAAAATTACTAAAAAACCTAAACAAATTGCAATTAAGGGTTTTGTATCTACTTTTTCCTTAAAGACAATTCTTGATAATAAAGTAATCCATAATGGAGCAGTAAATACAATTGTATAAAACTGATCTAACCTGATATTTGACATTGCGACCATATTGGTTCCAAAGCCAAGCATTGCTAAACTTGCATACATGAAATAAAGCACATAATGATTAGTTTTAAATAGCCCTGCTTTATGTTTTCTAAATCCATGCACAAAAGCCAAAACGAAGATGACTAAGGAATTGGTAAAGAATATCTGTGATATATGATATTTTGAGATAAAATTCTTTAATAAAGCATCTGCTAAACTATAGCAGAAGAACCCAATTACAACGGCTGTAATCGCAAATAGAATTTGATTATTTAATATTTTTTGTACCATTTCATACATCCTCAAAGGCATTTTAAAAACTTCTATTTTAAAGCTTTAATGAAAAAAATAATCGATGCAAATTTTATTTGAAATAGCTTGAGTTATCAAAGCTTTATATCAATAGGTTTTATCTTCTAATCATAAGGATTTCTAAGTGATCTTAGCCATTATTGAATATAGATCTCGATTCCATTTTTTAGGAGTATATATATTCTATAAATTACAGCTAAAGTTCTACATACGAATAACTGAAATTATTTAACTTCTTGTATTGTAAACTTAGGCCCCATCATTGCAGATGATGAATTAAGGCTAGGTATCTTCTTTGATTGTTGAACTTGATAATATATTAAATATAAGCCAATTAAAATCAAAGCAAAAGCACCCAACATTACTTCATTACTTGGGATGTCGTTAAATATAACAAATCCCAAGATCGTCCCCCAAATTAATTGGGTATAATGGAATGGGGCTACGATATATGCTTCTGGTGATTTCTGGAATCCTGATACTATAAATAAGCTACCGATAACAGTTAACACTCCACATATAATAAATAAGCTCGTATCAATACCATCTGAAGCGATCCAGTTATCATAAAGATATGGTTGTACTATTATAATTCCCAATAAGGATGGGAACATAACAAACAGATATCGACTATTTTCTTCATGCTTTAATTTTTTCATTAACAAGGCTTTAATCGCAAATATAATTGCGCTAGCCAAGGCAGCGAATGCTCCAATATTAAACATTCCACCATCTGGACGCATAACAAATAATATAACTAAGAACCCCATTAATATTGCAATTAATGGCTGTGCCGCAATCTTTTCTTTGAAGAATATAGTCGATAACAAAGTAACCCATAATGGTGCGGTAAATACAATTGTATAGAATTCATCTAGCCTAATATTCTCAATCGCAACCATAGTTACTCCGAAACCAGCCATTCCAAGGCTCGAATATATAAAATATAGCATATAATGATTACTCTTAAATAACCCTTTTCTATGTTTTCTAAATCCATGCAAAAAGGTTAAAATCAAAACCACTGATGCATTTGCGAATAAAACCTGTGATATATGATATTTTGAAATAAATAGCTTTAACAAAGCATCTGCAAAACTATGGAGAAAGAAACCCATTATCACCATTGCAATTGCTAGGAATACAGGTTCATCCATTATTTTCTTTATCATCCTAACAATCCTTAAAAACAAGCCTAGCTGGCACATAAGCCTTATGGTGCAAAGATATGCTAGCAAATTATTTTTAATTTAGAGTTAAACA
>CALDHH010000135.1 GCA_937941575.1 uncultured Alphaproteobacteria bacterium
CTGAAGTCAAATCAGATGATAAAACAGAAGAACAAGACCAAATGGCCAGTAATGTTTAACATTATTAGCCGTTTGAATAAAAAAGCTGGAAAATCTGACAGAAATAGTGTAGTTCTGTCATGATATAATTTATAGGATAAAGAAGGTACTATGACTGAAAAGACTGAGAAGAACAAAGAAGATAACGCACCTGCTAGAAAAAAACTAAGTCTATCTGGTGGTACCTTAAGCCTAGGCGGCGGTTCATCTGCGCCAAAGAATGATTCAGCAACTGGCTCATCTACGGTTGAAGTTAAGAAAAAAAGAGGTGCCGCTGGAAGATCTGGAGCTGGCGCTAATAAAACAATGCAGCTAACTGATGAAGAAAGAGAAGCTCGTATAAAAGCTTTAAAACTTGCTCAGAGCGCTCCAAGAGCAGCTGTTATACCAACTGTTACTCCGAAATCAGTTTATAGAGCGATTGAGCCAAAAAAAGTTGAACCTGTCGTAGAAGAAGCTGTAAAGAAACCGCTTGATAAAGATAGTTTGCGCGAACAAGAAATGGCGCAAATGAAGTCTATCGAAGCTGATGAATTGGCAAAGAAAGACGCTGTTAAAAAGAAACGTGACGAAGAAGCTAAAAATCACCGCCAAACAGAATCTGCTCAAATGCAAGTTCCTGATGCGAATGTTGATTCACGTTTTCCAAATAAAAAATTTAAAACTGCGGATAAAACTGCTGATAATAATGATAAAAACAATAAAACACCTGCAAAGAAAACTAGCTTTGAGCGCCGTAATAGCGGTAAGCTAACAGTAACTCAGGTATTAAACAAAGACCATGAACGTGGCCGTAGAGGTCCAAGTTTAGCTGCGCAGAAACGTGCTCGTGAAAAAGAACGCATGCAAGCAAAAGGTCCAATTGAAACAGTAAAACAATATAAAGAAGTTATTATTCCAGAAGCAATCACAGTACAAGAACTTGCCAATAGAATGACTGAACGTGTTGGTGATGTTGTTAAGAAAATGATGGAAATGGGCGTTATGGCCACTGCCAATCAAACAATTGATGCTGATACAGCCGAGCTTATTACTACTGAATTAGGGCATACTGTAAAACGTGTATCTGAGAATGATATTGAAATTGACCTACTTGGTATTCAAGATAATGAAGAAGATCTAGTTGAACGTCCACCTGTTGTAACAGTAATGGGACATGTCGATCATGGTAAAACTTCCCTACTTGATGCAATTCGCGCCGAAGATGTTGCAAGTGGAGAAGCCGGTGGAATTACCCAGCATATTGGTGCATATCAAATTGAACTGAAATCAGGTAATAAAATTACGTTCCTTGATACTCCGGGACATGCTGCATTCTCTGAAATGCGAGCAAGGGGTGCGGATGTAACTGATATCGTTGTATTGGTTGTTGCTGCTGATGATAGTGTGATGCCACAAACAATTGAGGCTATTAACCACGCAAAAGCTGCCAAGAAACCAATTATCATTGCAATTAACAAATGTGATTTAGAAAACGCAAATCCAGATAAAGTACGTGGTGAATTATTACAACATGAAATCGTTGTTGAAAGCATGGGTGGTGACATCCAGTGTATAGAAGTATCTGCAATGACTAAGATTGGCTTAGATGATTTGGAAAATGCAATCCTATTACAATCCGAAGTAATGGAATTAAAAGCAAATCCAAAACGTGCGGCTATCGGTTCTGTTGTTGAATCTAAACTAGAACAGGGTAAGGGTTCTGTTGCAACAATCTTAGTACAAAAAGGTACACTAAAAGTTGGTGATATTTTTGTAACTGGTTGTGAGACAGGTCGTGTTCGTGCATTAATCAATGACAAAGGTCGCAGAGTTAAAGAAGCAATTCCAGGCGAGCCGGTAGAAGTATTGGGTCTAACTGGTACTCCTGATGCTGGTGATGATTTTGTTGTGGTTGACGAAGATTCAAAAGCAAGAGAAATCGCAGAATTTAGAGCAAGAAAAAGACGTGCAATTGCAGCTGCTAAAAACTCTCGTGGTTCTTTAGAACAATTAATGAGTAATATTAAAGCAGGTCTTGCAGAAGAATTAAGTGTTATTATTAAAGCTGATGTACATGGTTCAGTTGAAGCAATCGCAAGCGCTTTAAACAAATTAACTGAAAATAATGATGAAGTTAAAGTAAATGTATTACATACCGGAGTTGGTGGTATTACAGAATCAGATGTTACATTAGCCAATGCATCAAACGCATTAATTATTGGTTTTAACGTTCGTGCCAATGTTCAAGCAAGAGACCTTGCCAAAGCAGAAGCAGTTGAAGTTAGATATTATTCAATAATCTATAACGCAATTGATGATGTAAAAGCATTACTAAGTGGTATGTTATCACCTGCGATATCAGAGAAATTCATCGGTTACTCTCAAATACGTGAAGTATTTAGTATTAGTAAATACGGAAAAATTGCTGGTTGTATGGTGACAGATGGTATCGTTAAACGTGGTGCAAAAGTTAGATTGCTACGTGATGATATCGTAATTCATGAAGGCGTTCTTAAAACTCTACGTCGTTTCAAAGACGAAGTTAAAGAAGTTAAAGAAGGTTTTGAATGTGGTATGGCGTTTGAAAACTATGAAGACATCAAAGAAGGCGATGTAATCGAGGCATTCGAAATGCAAGAAACTGCAAGAGAATTAGAAGAATAAGAATATGGCAGTAACTACATCAGTTCAGGGGCAAAGACAATTACGTGTTGGGGAACAAATTAGACAAGCTTTAGTCGAAGCTCTTCAGCAAGGACATTTTCTAGATCCTGAACTAAACGATGCTAGATTGGTAACTGTAGCAGAGGTTAAAATCAGCCCTGACTTAAAGAATGCAACAGCATTCGTTATGCCTTTAGGTGGTAAAGACCAAGAGGTTGTCATCCCTGCCCTTAATCGTGCATCTTCTTATTTTAGAAAAGAAGTTGGATACCGCCTAAAAATGCGTTTCACTCCAAGAATTCATTTCGTGCCTGACACTTCTTTTTCCTATGCTCAACATATTGAAACATTATTAAATGATGAAGAAGTTCAAAAAGACTTAAAAAAATCTAATGATGAAGAGAACATCTCTGAATAAATCGCTCACCAAATATCGTTATTTCTATAAAATTAGAAATTAATAAAAACTAATCTCTCTTTAAGGCTATAAATATGGGTAGAAAAAGAAAAAAAGGTTTACCAATAAACGGTTGGATAATTATCGATAAAGGCTTAGAGATCGGATCAACCCAAGTTGTTAATAAAGTTAGATATTTAACTAATGCTCAAAAAGCTGGTCATGCAGGAACTTTAGACCCCCTAGCCTCTGGCATATTACCCATTGCTTTGGGTGAAGCTACCAAAACAATTAATTTTGTCCAAGATGCCATGAAGATTTATCAATTTACTGTAAAATTTGGTGAAGCCACTGATACTGATGACGCAGAAGGTGATGTGATTGAAACATCTGACCTTATCCCAACCAAGGATGCTATTCTATCTGTCTTAAATCAATTTGAAGGCAATATTGAACAAATACCACCTAAATTCTCTGCGATTAAGATTAATGGTGAGCGAGCTTATAACCTGGCTCGAGCTGGTGAAGATGTTGTGATGAAATCTAGGCAAGTTTATGTGGAGAAGCTACAATTATTAAACATAGAAGATAACACTGCAGATTTCGAAGTATTATGCGGTAAAGGCACATATGTAAGATCAATTGCCCGTGATATTGCTCGTATTTTAGGTAGCTGTGGCCATGTTGTAAAACTACGTCGCACCCAAGTTGGAGTTTTTTCGGAAAAAAATACGATTTCCCTTGAAAAGCTAGAAGAATTAGTGCAATCTCCGAAATTACTAGAGATTCTTTTGCCTGTGCAAGCGTCGCTGGACGACATCCCGGCCTTGCTACTGACAAATGATGAAGAGACAAGGTTACGTCATGGACATTCCCTTTGCCTTATTAAAAAATCGGACAAAATCCGTTTTGATAATGCTGGCATAGATTTATCTCATGATGATATTACTGCCCTTGCTGTTAATGATGATAATCAAGCGATTGCAATTATTAATATAAACGGTGCTGATATCAAACCTGTACGAGTGTTTAATATTTAAAATTTTAGGAGAAAAAGATGTCGATTACACCAGAGAAGAAACAAGAGTTAATAAAAGAATATGCAACTTGTGAAAATGACACAGGTTCAGTAGAAGTACAAACTGCAGTTCTTACATCAAAAATCATAAGCTTAACAGAGCATATGAAAGATCACAAAAAAGATTTCCACAGCAGACGCGGTCTATTAGCAATGGTTAGTAAACGTCGTAAATTGCTTGATTACTTATGCCGTAAAGATAATGCACGTTATAAAGCATTGATTGAACGTTTAGGTCTACGTAGATAATAATCTCCGTAAGTTAGATTTAATAAAAAGCCAGTTTGATTATATAACTGGCTTTTTTATTAGGTTAATAATCCCCTCACCTAACATAGTTGAGTAATAAAATGAGCTTAGAAAAACACAATAAAATATTCGCAGCCCCAGATGCAATAATCGATGGCAGAAAATCATTAATTGGCTTGAACAAAGATGATATGTTGGAGATTATGCAGGAATTTGGTTTACAAAAATTCCGTGCTAAACAAGTATGGGACTGGATATATAAAAAAGGTATTTCTGATTTTGCTCAAATGACTAATATCGCCAAAGACACCCAAGACAAGCTTGAACAAGATTATATAATTCCAAGACTGACAATAAAAACCAAGCAAGTATCTAATGATGGCACTATAAAATGGTTATTAACCACGCCAGATAACCAAGATATTGAGATGGTTTATATTCCAGAAGATAAACGTGGGACTCTTTGTATTTCAAGTCAGATTGGTTGTACATTGGCTTGTAAATTTTGCCATACTGGCACAATGCCTTTGGTTCGTAATTTAAATGCATCTGAAATTATCGGGCAAGTTATCCTTGCCAAAGATGAGCTTGATGATTGGCCAGCTGATAAACCAAATAAAAGACTTACCAATATCGTGCTTATGGGCATGGGTGAGCCATTATATAATTACGATAATCTTGCAAAAGCTTGCAAAATTATGATGGATACCGATGGTATGTCGCATTCAAGGCATAAAATCACCCTATCTACTTCTGGGCTTGTACCAAATATTATAAGATCTGGCGAAGAGCTAGGCGTTGCTCTTGCAATATCCCTACATGCTCCCAATGATGAGTTAAGAACTTCCATCATGGCAATTAATAAACAGCATCCAATATCTGAATTAATGGAATCATGTAAAAATTACCCTGGCATTTCTCAATCCAGAAAAATTACATTTGAATATGTGATGTTAAAAGATGTTAATGATAGCGATGCTAATGCATATGAGTTAGTAAACCTTATCCGTGATATTCCATGTAAAGTAAACCTGATCCCTTTTAACCCATGGCCAGATTGTGGATATGAATGTTCATCCAATAACCGCATCCATAAATTCAGCAAGATATTAGACAATGCCGGAATAAATGCCCCAATCCGAAAAACCAGAGGCGAAGATATTTTTGCCGCTTGTGGACAATTAAAATCGGAGAGTAAGAGAGTTATTAAGAAAAAGGCGGATTAAGGTTATTTAATTATTATCGATACCCTCTTCGATATCCATTGTTTTATAAAGAATTCTTAAAATATAAATATTATCATTCTCATTAACATTATAAATTATAAGATGATGTTTATGCCTATATATTCTAAGTTTAGGGCTGAAATTCAAATATTCTTTAGATATCCTAGGGTAGCGAGCAATAGTATCAAACGATTTATATAGATCAATAACGTATTTATCCGCTTGCTTAACTCCCCAATTATCAAAGCTATACTTCCATATATCTTTTATATCTTGCTTTGAGATTTCTGATTTTAATATTTTAACCATCAATTCCAGCTTCATATTTTGCCTCTGCGATTAATTTGTCTATATCAAAATCCTCCGCAACACCGCTTTCTACTCCCTCAGTTATTGCAGCCTGCATGGCTTTAATCTTTTCTGCTCTAACTAATTCTTTTCTAATCAAATCTCTAACATAATCGCTATTGCTTGCGTAATTTCCGCCTGTAATCTGTAATTCAACAAAATCACGCATTTTATCTGGTAATGATATATTCATTGTAGCCATAATTTTTCTCCTAAAGCTTTGTAATAATATATTATTATGGCATTTTTTAGCATATATTGTCAAGAATTAGAGGGTAATGGAGATATTTATAAGCTTAATAAAAAGAATAAATGACTTAGGAATACTTATAAAATCTAAAAAAAAAGCCCTAACAATAATGATTAGGACTATTAGCGATATATATAATAATTTTAAGAAAATTTATTTTGTTTTTTATTTCTCTGAGCTTGCAGTTTTGCAATTTTTTGTGTTTCTGCTGTATGTTTAGACTTTAAAGTTGCTAATAGATCTTGGTCTGGAAACTGATCAGTCAAATACACTTTATAATCACTTTCATTCTTTTTATTTTTATCAGATGGAATAGTTTTTCTAATTGTTGTAACTGTTCCCTCTTTTAATAATAAAGTATGATTTGTTTCTTTTGTAAAATCACCAATAATTTCTCTTTTTTGATAAAAAACACTATCTCCACTTACTAGAATTAATGGATCCTTTTGTAAAAATTTACTATTCATCTTATCATCTCCTTATTTTAGTTAAGACAATATGAAAATAAACCTAAATTAAGCCTATGTCAACAATAATTTACTATTTCAAATTAAACCAACATCCATTTCTGTTACTTCATCTAATCCCATCAGCTTTACAATAGTTGGCGCAATATTATTTAAGCCTCCAACTTTCACTTTATCAACGCTTTCAGCCAGAATAAAACAATAAACATCAAAAGTAGTATGATTGGTTAGAACATCACCAGCTTCATTTTCCATGGCTTCAACATTACCATGATCACTAGTTAAAATCACGTTATATCCTTGCTTTTTAGCTTTATCAAAGATTAAGCCAAGCTCATGATCGACCGCTTCAACTGCCTTAACCGTCGCATTAAAGTTACCTGTATGCCCGACCATATCGCCATTGGCAAAATTTACAACTATGAAATCATATTCTTTATCCATACCATCTCGAACGCCTTTTCCTACTATATCTGCATTCATTTCTGGTTGTAGATCATAGGTTTTAACATCTGGGCTTGGGACTAATGCCCTATCTTCGCCTGTAAATTCTTGCTCAACCCCGCCATTAAAGAAGAAAGTTACATGGGCATATTTTTCAGTTTCTGCCGTGTGTAATTGAGTTAAACCAGCATTTGAGATTACTTCTGCCAAGGTATTTTTAATTGCATCTTTTTTAAAGATGATAGGGTAAGGAAAGTCCGCATCATATTCAGTCATGGTTAAAATATTTGCATTTACTTTTTTATCACGGTTAAAGCCAGTAAATTCATCGAAGCCAATCGCTTCCACAATTTCACGCATTCTATCATTTCTAAAATTGGCACAAATCAAGCCATCATTATCTTGCATGCCTTTGTAACCATTAAATGAAGTTGGGATTAAAAATTCATCAGTAATATCTGCTTGATAGCTCTGATTGATAAATTCTTCTATATCTAGATCAGAATGGTTGCTCGCAGATATCACCTGATTATAGCCTTGCTCTACCCTCTCCCAGCGCTTATCTCGATCCATTGTATAAAAGCGACCTGATATTGTTGCAATCTTTATATTATCATTACATATATCTAATATTTGATTTAGATATTTAACCGATGAAGTTGGGCTTACATCTCTGCCATCGGTTATCATATGCAACCAAGTTTTCTTACCTGCAATTTCAGCAATCTTTGCCAAAGCAATTATATGATTGATATCAGAATGAACTCCACCATCACTCATCAAAGCAAGGATATGAATATCGTTACTTTTATTTAGTATTTCTTTTAAGTCAGAATTATCTTTTAAATTATCATCATCAATTGCTTTGTTAATTTTAACTAGGTTTTGATAAAGCACTCTGCCTGAGCCAATCGTCATATGCCCCACTTCGCTATTTCCCATCTGTCCTTCTGGCAGTCCAACTGCATTCCCAGAGGTTTTTATTAAGCTATATGGAATATTTTCAAAAGCATAATCATAAAATGGCTTTTTGGCAGAAACAAAGGCATTATGCTTATCACTTGGATTATGCCCAATACCATCAGTTATTATTAATATTGTTTTATTATTCATTGCTTTACACCCTATTTATTCGATTGACTTGCGCTTTATAACATGCGATTAAAACTGTATTGTATTTTAAAGGATAATATAAGTTGATTCCCTTGCTTAAGCTATCCTTAACATCATAAATAAATGGGAAAGAAGTTAAAGGAAAATATATACATGTTCGATGTAACAACAAAAACAATTGAATGGGCTGGAAAAGAGCTTAAATTAGAAACTGGTAAAATAGCTCGTCAAGCTGATGGTGCTGTAATGGTTTCATACGGAGATAGCTCTGTATTCACTGCAGTAACTGCTGCAAAAACAATGAAGCCGGAAATCGATTTCTTCCCAATGTCTGTTTACTATGTAGAAAAAGCATATGCAGCTGGTAAAATCCCTGGTGGTTTCTTTAAAAGAGAAGGTAGACCAACGGAAAAAGAAACATTAGTTTCAAGATTAATCGATAGACCTCTAAGACCTCTATTCTTACCACAATTCAGAAATGAAACTCAGGTTATCTGTACAGTAATGTCAACAGATGGCGTTAATGACACGGATATTCCAGCTTTGATTGGTGCATCTGCTGCATTAACAATTTCTGGTATGCCTTTCTTGGGTCCAATCGGTGCGGCAAGAGTCGGCATGATCGATGGCGCTTTCGTACTTAACCCAACATTAGAGCAAATGGAAACATCCATTCTTGATCTAGTAGTTGCTGGTACACGTGAAGGTGTTCTGATGGTTGAATCAGAAGCAAGTGAATTAGACGAAGATACTATGTTAGACGCAGTTATGTTCGGCTGGAAAGGTTTCCAACCTGTAATCGATATGATTATTGATTTCGCTGAAGATTGTGCAAAAGAGCCTTGGGATCTTCCAGAGCTTGGATATGATGCTGATACATTGAAAGCTGAAGTTGCTAAAATCGCTGCTGATGATTTCAAAAAAGCATATGCTGAAAAAGATAAATCAAAGCGTCAAAATCTATTATCAGAAATCAGAAAAAGAACTGTTGATACAGTAAGCGCAGATGATGCTTATACAACAAGTTCAGTATCTGGTGCTTGTAAGAAATTAGAAGCTTCAATCGTACGTGGCGATATCTTGGAAACTGGAAATCGTATTGATGGACGTGATACAAAAACTGTTCGTTCAATCATGTCAGAAGTTGGCGTATTACCAAGAGTTCATGGATCTGCCCTATTCACTCGTGGTGAAACACAGGCAATCGTTGCAACAACACTTGGTACTGGTCAAGATGAACAAATCATCGATGATTTAAATGGCGAATATCGTCAAAACTTTATGCTACATTACAACTTCCCTCCATATTCTGTTGGTGAAGCTGGTCGTTTTGGCTTTACTGGTCGTCGTGAAATTGGTCATGGTAAGCTTGCATGGCGTGCAATCCACCCAATGTTGCCTTCTAAGGAAGAATTCCCATACACAATCCGTGCTGTATCTGAGATTACTGAATCAAATGGTTCATCTTCGATGGCTACTGTTTGTGGTACTTCATTATCATTAATGGATGCTGGTGTTCCTTTGAAAAAGCCAGTTGCTGGTATTGCAATGGGATTAATTAAAGAAGATGAAAAATTTGCTGTATTGTCTGATATCTTAGGTGACGAAGATCACTTAGGTGACATGGACTTTAAAGTTGCTGGTACTAAAGAAGGTATTACATCTTTGCAAATGGACATTAAAATCACATCTATTACTGAAGAAATCATGAAGATTGCCCTTGGTCAAGCAAGAGATGGTCGTAACCATATCTTAGACGAAATGGCAAAAGCAATTGATACTTCAAGAACTGGTGTAAGTGATTTTGCTCCACAAATTACAAGCATTACAATTCCAAAAGACAAAATCCGTGATGTTATTGGTTCTGGTGGTTCTGTAATCCGTGAGATTATTGAAGTTACTGGTGCTAAAATTGATATTGATGATGATGGTTCAGTAAGTGTTGCTGCAGTTGATGCAGAATCAGCACAAAAAGCTGTTGATTGGATCAAAGATATTATTGCAGAACCTGAAGTTGGTACAATTTACCATGGTAAAGTAGTTCGTATTGTTGATTTCGGTGCATTCGTAAATATCATGGGTAAAACAGATGGTCTTGTTCACATCTCTGAAATCGCAGATAGAAGAATTGAAAAAGTATCTGACGAAATCGAAGAAGGTCAAATGGTATATACAAAATGTATCGGTATTGATCGTCGTGGTAAAATTAAATTATCTATGCGTGTTGTGAACCAAGAAAATGGTGAAGAACTTGAATCTGCAGAAGGTGAAGTACAAGAAGAAAGAGAAGCTTCTTAGTCTTAAGAACAACTTCTTATAAATAAATATTGAATACCCTTGAGCAAATAGATATATTTCTCAAGGGTATTTTTTTAAAAAGGAATCTAATAATGGAATTAAAACCACCAAGAATTATCGGACATCGTGGTGCAAAAGCATATGCACCAGAGAATACATTAGCAAGCATCCATACTGCTGCTGATATGGGGGTAACTTGGGTTGAGATTGATGCTAAGATTACCAAAGATGGTATGCCAATGATATTCCATGATGATTTATTAGATCGCACTACAAGCGGCTCTGGTGAGTTTAGAAACTTCACCTATGATGAAATAAAAGATTTAGATGCTGGTTCATGGTTTAGTGAGAGTTTTATTGATACAAAAATTCCAACCCTAGATGATGCTTTAATTACTGTAATAGATCGTGGCTTAGGTTTAAATCTTGAGATCAAACCATGCAAAGGTCGTGAGAAAGAAACAGCCGAGATAGTATTAGATTATGCAACTCGTATATGGCCAGATGATATCCCGCCTCCATTAATTTCAAGCTTTAGTGCAATCTGCTTAGAAACTGCATTTGATATGGTGCCACATTGGCATCGGGGATTATTATTAAATGAAGGTAATGATGAAGACCTACCCTATTTAGAAGAATGGGCAAAACTGGCGGAATATTTGCAAGTATCTAGCATCAATTGTAACGGTAACCACGTAAATCCAGAACAGCTTGCATTATACCAAGCAACTGGATTACCTATTCTGTCTTACACTATCAATGATCCTAATAAAGCAATTGAGCTAATTGAAATGGGTGTGCATGGATTATTCTCCGATTGTCCAGATGTGATAGAAGAAGCATTGGAAGATTTGTTGAATTAGATTTATCTAATTCTCATTTCAACAGAATCCCAAGTTATAGCTTCTATTAATATCCTAGTTTTTCTTTGCCCAATGTAATTGAAATTTATGCTGTTCTCTTTAGTAAACTTTCTCAACTCCTTCTATATTTAACAATTAAAGTTAAATATAATTTACTTTACCACATAGAACAAAAATAAAAGTTAAATATAATTTACTATTTTCTTGACAACGGTATAAAAGTTAATTATTATTGACTAGTAAGCGAATTTTTTTAGAGAAAGTAAAAAGGGTTTTACTAAAATGGCACAGCTTTTATGGGGTAGAGTTTATTATAATGATATTTTTGCTGGAATTATTCGGCAGGAAGCACAGGATATTATATCTTTTGAATATGATAGAGAATATCTGCATTCTAATAGTC
>CALDHH010000136.1 GCA_937941575.1 uncultured Alphaproteobacteria bacterium
TCCAACGTTTCAGTAAATTATTTACCTGAATTGCATTGATTGAATATTCATCTTCTCGCCAATATTCAAACTTATAACCAATAGAATATTTAGCAGTTGGTGAATAATGCAGATGTAATGCATTCCGATCGCCATTATTCATCAACATACTTGTCCAGCCTTCGGGATAAGAAACTGGTCTGGCATTTGCCATTTGGATGTTTATTATTATCCAAGTTAAAAATATAATGATATTTCTCATTATCTGTTCTCCTAATTAAACATTAGATTTATAAAATTACTAGCTATGATTATTCTTGAAATTACTTAACTCAAGGCATAGCTATAGTTATAATTTAGGAGTTTGATATGGGTGGGCGGTTTAAAGGGAGGAAGCTTTTTGATAATATATTATCATTAATAATATCAAATTTATCTGATACAAAGCTTACATCCAAGGAGTAATCAGCAGCCTTAAAATCGAAATTAACATTGGTTGAAATATCAACACAGCTACATATCTCAACACAGCTATTTTGTGCATCCTGATTCTCTGCATGACAAGGAATATTATCATTTATATCAGATTTATTCATTTGAATCTGACCTTTATTACAATAAAAATTACTTGCCCAAACACCCGAGATGCTTGAGTTAAAGATAAATATTGTTAAAGTTAAGAATAATAATGTTTTCTTCATAATATAATTATATCATTTCCCGCTACAAGTGTCTAATAATCATAATAATTAACTTGTCTTGGGGATGTTTAATGAATAGTAAAATTACAATTGGTAAAGAAGAATGGTGCGGGTTACATGATCTTGGAATGCCTGCAATTAAGGCCAGAATTGATACTGGTGCCAAAACATCATCCTTACATGCTTTTAATATAAGATTATCAACCGAAGATGGTATTGAATATGTTGATTTTGATATTCACCCGATTCAAGATAACCGAAAATTAATCCATACTTGCCGAGCAATCGTAATTGATAATAGATATATAAAATCTTCATCTGGTGATAAAGAAAGCCGAATTGTAATTAAAACCAATGTGACATTAAACGATGAAACTTGGGAAATTGAAGTTACTTTGACCAATCGGGATTCTATGGGTTATCGAATGTTGCTTGGACGAGAAGCGATGAAAGATCGAGTTTTGATCGATCCGGATAGTTCATTTTGTTTAGGAAATGTCGATGAACAAGCCATTGCAAAAAATTATAAATCAGCATTACCAAAGAAAAATGGTTTAAATATTGCTTTATTAGCTAGTAATCCAAAATTATATTCAAATAAAAGAATTATCGAAGCTGGTGAAGAACGTGGCCATAAAATAAGATTTATTAATATTAAGCAATGTTACATGAATATCAGCCAAAGCAATCCACAAATTCATTATCAAGATGAAGAATTATTATCTGACATAGATGCGGTTATTCCAAGAATTAAGCCATCAATGACTTTTTATGGATGTGCAGTTGCAAGGCAATTCCAATCAATGGGAGCTTTTTGTTTAAATGATTTTGATTCAATTACTAGATCACGCGATAAACTGCATTCATTACAATTATTATCAAAATATAAAATTCCAATTCCGGTAACTGGCTTTGCCGATTCACCAGTGAATACTACGGATATAATGCGAATGGTTGGGGGTGCTCCATTGGTAATTAAATTGCTTGAGGGTACTCAAGGAAAAGGCGTGGTTTTAGCTGAAACTGCAAACGCAGCCGAGAGTTTAATTAATGCTTTTAAAAGTTTAAAAGCAAATATCTTGGTACAAGAATTTATCAAAGAGGCCGATGGCAGAGATATTAGATGTTTTGTAATTGATGGTAAAGTAGTCGGATCAATTCAAAGAGAGGCCGCAGAGGGGGAGTTCCGCGCCAATCTTCATTTGGGTGGAACCGCGAGCCCAGTTAAAATAACTGCTCAAGAAAGAAAAATCGCAATTAATGCTGCCAAAGCCATGGGGTTAAGAGTAGCTGGCGTAGATTTAATTAGATCAAGGACTGGACCAAAAGTATTAGAGATAAATTCTTCACCTGGATTAGAAGGCATTGAAGCGGTCACAGAAAAAGATGTGGCTGGGTTAATGATTGAATGTATTGAGAGAACTATTGCCAAAAGAAAAAGATAGCATAGGGGATACTATAGCTATCTTTTCTAATTAGATTAAAAAAAGCTTGAGGTTTAAATATTACGCCTTCAAGCTTTTTTATTTTATTGATCTTATAATTTTGATGTTATTAATTTGCTAATATCATCTGCTTTCATTGTTTTATCAATTTTTGCAATTTGTTGTTTGCTAGCTGAATCAATAATCGCCATATAGCCTGTTTTACCAGCGTTTTTTGCAAATATATCTGATAGACCAAGTGAAGATGCTAACATTTCAGATTGAGCCATTGTTGTTTTATTAGTTAAGTCAAAAGTCACAAATAAGATATCTGCACGATCTAAATCACCACGCGCGCGGGCTTTTTTAACTTGTGGGTCAACTATCTTACAAGAGCCACACCAATCAGCATAATATAGTGCTGCAATTAATTTTGGCTTGTTAACTTCAACTTTTTTCATCATTTCTGCAGATGCTTGCATCGGTAAAGCCAATACCATAAATACAGCCATCATATATAAAGTCTTTTTCATTTTTTTCGTTCCTTCTATAAAATTATCTAGACTAGAAAATACCCTAGTATTGTTACATTCGGAGGTGGATTTATAAAAGTTACATTTTTTTATTATTAAGATTATGGGTTCTAGCTATAAATAGAAATATTTAGAATAATTGCAGGACAGTTTTGCTTGATGCGCTGGCTATTTGTAAGGCTTGGATACCCAATTGTTGAGCAGTCCTTAGTGATAGTAATTTTGCACTTTCTTCTTCTAAATCGGCCAATATTAATTTATCAGATCCTTCTTGTAATACGCGAGAGATGTTCTCTATATAATCTGATCTTGATAATATAATATTATTTTTAACGGATAGAGCTCGT
>CALDHH010000137.1 GCA_937941575.1 uncultured Alphaproteobacteria bacterium
AAACCGTTACCGAGGTTGAAACCAAAGCTCATAATATCCACAAAAGTAAAATAAAATCTCGCATGCGTAATCGCCCTAAAATTGGGGGAATAAAAAGATGAATAGAGCTGGTTTAATTAGGCAAATATTTGATTTAGTTAATTATCATGTAGAGGATGATAGTAATTCTTTTAGAAGAATCGATGAAATTCTTGCTAAAGGTATTACAATTGACGAATGCGTTGAGGCAAATGAACCGAATGAGCCAATTCTAAGCTATGCAATAAAAAAGAACAAAAATACTATTGTTAGATATTTATTAGATAAAGGAGCTGACCCTTCTAAAACAGCTATGTATTGCCATAATGCATTACATAGCGCTGCATTTATGTATGGGTTTTCAAGTACAATTAATAAAGCGGATGATTTTGAGGTTTTTAAGACCATAGTTGAGAGTTACAAAGATCCTTTGGAATTGATGAAATCATCTGCTCATAATGGCGTAACTGTATTGCATCTTTTAATGTGTTGGGGAGAATGTAACTTTGATATTATAAAATATTGCATTGAAAGCGGAGCTGATATTAATGCATTGGATAACGAAGGTAGAACGCCATTATATCATGCAATAGAGGGTCTTAAAAGATGGAAAATAGAAGGTGATGATTCTGATTTAGAGTTCTTTGAATTTCTATTTGAAAATGGCGCTGACGTAAATATAAAGAATAATTATGGTGTAAGCTCTGCTGATAAAGCACATCAAATTCAAGAATCTTTGGATAATAAGACAATGCTTTTAGAATTATTAGAGTTAATTGATTATAGAACAACTAATGCAATGGAGATCAGAGTTAATCAAGCCCATAAAAACAAAATAAAAACCCATATGCGTAACCGTCCTAAAATAGGAGGTGCAAAGATATGAATAAGCAAGATTTAATTAAAGAAATGTTTGTTTTGGTAACCTTCCATAATGCCTTAGATGTCGATACTTTTACCAGAATGAATGAGATATTAGATGGTGGAATTACAATTGATGAATGCATCTCTGATTCTTCTAAAAAAGTACCAATAATGAGCTATGCATTAGCTTGTAATAAGTTTGATGTTGTTTACTATTTGCTGGAAAAAGGTGGGGATCCTTCTCAGGCAAAAAATCATGGCTATAATTTATTACATGATATCGCACTTAAGCATTTATCCCCAGATAAAGAAAAGCGGAGAGTTTATTTAGATCTTATTAAAACTATAATTGATGGTTCAGATAACCCAATTGATTTAATTAATTCCAGTAGTGTGGATTATGGAGATACAGTTCTGCATCTTTTAATCTGTACCGGAGTAAATAATTTAAAATCAATAAAATATTTAATTGAGAATGGTGCGGATGTTCATGTAGCCGATAATGATGGTGATAATCTATTACATTATACAATAGATGGTATTAGAAGATTTGCAGTAAATGGTGGTGATAATCCTTTTGATCTTATTGATCTTTTATTAAAAAACGGGGCTGACGTAAATGTAAAAAATAATGATGGGATAAGTTTTGCCACTGCAATATATAAAATACAAGAAGAGATAGATGATAAGAAAATCCTTACAGAACTGATTTCATTAATTGATTATAGACTGACGAATGCAGTTGAGATCAGAGTTAATAATACCCAAAAGAATAAATTAAAGTATCGGATGCGTAACCGTCCTAAAATAGGAGGGGTAAAAATATGAATAAAGATGATCTGATTAGAGAGATGTTCAACTTAGTAAGTTCTCATCAAAACTTTAAGAATAGCAGTTTTAAAAAGATGGATAAAATACTTAGTCAAGATATTACAATTGCTGAATGTCTACGTCCATCTGGTAAAAAAGAACCAATTATAAATTTTGCTTTAGGGCTCCAAAAGACAAGCTTTGTTCATTATTTTTTGGACAAAGGTGCGGATCCTTTCCAAGGAGATATGTTTGGCTATAATTTATTTCATGAACTTGCAATTGGATATTGTCATTCATATGGAGAAACTAAAGAGAAGTATTTTAAACTTATAAAGACAGTAACTGATGCTTCGGGGCGGGATTTTGATTTAGTAAATTCTACTAATAAATATGACGAAGTAACTCTTCATATTTCAACATGTTCAGGTTTAGATAATTTGGAGCTGATAAAATATTGTGTTGAAAAAGGGGCGGATGTTAATGCAATAGATGAAGCCGGCAATACCCCATTACATTATGTGATAGATAGAGTTAGAAGTGCAATATTATCTGATGAAGGTGTTAATTTGGCTTCAATTGAATTTTTATTAATGAATGGGGCGGATGTTAATATAAAGAATAATATAGGCGCTAGCTTTGCTAGTGGAATGCATGAATTACAGAATTCTCTCAAAGGTAGAGCAGATCTTGTAGAGTTATTAAAACTGATTGATTACAGAACAACCTCTGCAATTGAAATCAGAGTTAATAATAATCACAAAAATAAAATAAAAACCCGCATGCGAAATCGTTCTAGGATTGGGGGAATTAAGAGATGAATAGAGAGGCCTTAATTCAGGATATTTTTAATTTAGTTAATTCCCATGAAAAGGGAGATAATAATAATTTTAAAAAAATGGATAAGATATTCAGTAAAGGTATCACGGTTTATGAATGTCTGTCATCAGGGTCTTTTAGTAGGCCAATCATGATCTATGCATTAGATCGTAAAAAGAATGATGTTGTCTCTTATCTCTTAAAAAAAGGTGGAGATCCTTTGCAGAGAGATAGCCATGGCTATAATTTGTTGCATAATATTGCTATTAAGAGTGGTTCCCTGGTCACAGAAGATAGCAAGAACCATTTTGAGCTTTTTAAATCTATAATCGAAAGCTCGGAGAGTTCAGTTGAATTAATAAAATCTACTGCTCTTTGCGGAAGCACGGTATTGCATAAATTTATGTCTGTTGATTTTGGTAATTTAGAATTGATAAAATATTGCCTTGAAAATGGAGCAGATATTAATGCTTTAGATAAAAGGGGAGATACTCCGTTAAGCTGTACAATTACCAAAGTCAGAAATGCTGCATTATTGAATGATTATATCAATCTAGATTCAATTGAGATTCTATTAGAAAAAGGTGCAGATATTAATATAAAAAATAATAACGGTATAAGCTTTGCTGATACTGTTGATGAATTAAAAGAAGATTTTAATAAAGATAGCCTTAGAAAATTATTAAAATTAGTAGAGTACAGAACAACCGCTGCAATTGAGATCAGAGTTAATAATAATCACAAAAATAAAATAAAAACCCATATGCGAAATCGTTCTAAGATTGGAGGGGTGAAGATATGAATAAAGATGAATTGATTTTAGATTTATTTTCTTTAATAAGAAATCACCAAGATGGGGACATGGAAACTTTTGAGAAAATGGATGAGACATTTAGTAAGGGCGTATTAATTGGTGAATGTTTACTTGGGGATTCATCTCAAGAGCCAATTATCAACTATGCTATATCTTATATGAAGAGTGATATTGCTTCTTATTTATTAGATAAAGGTGCTGATCCTTTTCAGGGCGATATTCATGGCTATAACTTAATACATATTATCTCACTTAAGCATAATGATCTTATTACTAATGACTTAGAATATTATTCTAGAATCTTTAGATACGTAATTGAAAGTTCTGAGAGACCGCTGGACTTAATAAGGTCAACTACTGATAATGGTGTTACAGCATTACATTTTTTAATGAATACTGGGGATTTTAATTTAGATTCAATAAAATACTGTATTGAAAATGGGGCTGATATTAATGCGATAGATACAGATGGGAATACCCCATTACATTATGCAATAGACAATATAAAAGATTTGGTATCATCAAATCATAAAGGCTGCATAAAATTCGTTGAAGTCTTTTTGGAAAATAAAGCCGATATAAAAGTAAAAAATGATAAAGGCGAAAGTTTTGCTGGTGCTATGGATGAATTAAAAGATTCAGAAAATAATGCAGCAGTTAGAGAATTAGCAGATTTAATTGAATATAAAACAGTTACAGAAATTGAAATTGAAATAAATAATAGGAAGAAAAACAAAATAAAAGCTTACATGCGAAATCGTCCAAAAATAGGGGGATTAAAAAAATGAGTAATGCTTTAGAATTAAAATTGGTTAATATAATAAACTCTGCTCAAGAAATGGGAGATGTTCTTACTGAAGTAAAAGTTGCAATTAAAGATGCAGCTGTAGAGCTTGGAATTTCTACTAGTGATTTCACTTTACCAACACAAGAAGTAATTCATTTAATATCATTATGCGTATTAAGAAATTTACCAGATGTTGCTATCTATTTACTTGATAAAGGAGCGGATCCTGATTTATCAAGAAATTGGGACGGTAAAACAGCTCTTCATTTTTCCTCTGACCTTAGAAATTTGGAATTTATTGAAATATTGTCTTTATACAATGCTGATTTTAACGTTAAAGATAATAAAGGCATGACCCCTCTTCACTTAATATCTAGTCAGGATATTTTGCTACCAGATCATCTAGAATCGACAAAGCTTTTAATCAAATATGGAGCGGATATTAATTCCATAGATAAAAATAATAATTCAATTTTTCATACGGCAGTAGAGAATTGTCATTATGATATAGTAAAGATTTTATTGGATAATAATGTTAATCAAGATTTGACTGACGGTGATGGAAATACAGCATTGCAGAATTTAGAAAATTTGGAACATGAAGACAAAGAAAAGACTTTGCAAATATTAAAAGATCATGCTCAAAAAATTCTGTCTAAAAAAATTACATCTGAGTCTGAGATAAATAATAAACAAAAAAATAGAATAAAAACACATATGCGAAATCGTCCAAAAATAGGGGGTTTTAGAAATGGTTAGTTCTTTAGATAGAAGATTGGTTGATATTATAAATTCTTATACATCAGGGGGTAGTCATTCTGCACAAATGGCAAAAAACCTGCTTATTGAGGTAAAGAAATTTTTTGAGGATGAAGCTTCTGGTGATGGTTTAGATTCTGTAATTAATATTAATGAATGCGCTACTAGACCGGAACAATCTGCAACATATTTGATATCCCTATGCGTATTAAGAAGCTTGCCGGATGTTGCTGTTTTTTTACTTGATAAGGGAGCAGATCCAGATTTACCAAGAGCTTGGGATTATAAAACTGCCTTACATTTTACAGCCGAGATGGGGAGCTTAGAATTTATCGAAATATTATCTTTATATGATGCTGATTTTAACGCTAAAGATTATTTAGGATTAACCCCCCTCCATTCAATCTGTAAGGTATTCTCGGTAGAGGATAGACATCTTGAAGCAGCGGAACTTCTGATTAGATATGGTGCAGATATTAACTCAATCGACCAAAATAATAAATCCCCACTTCATTCCGCAGTAGAATATTTCCAAGATGATTTAATAAAGCTTTTATTAGATAATAATGCCGATCAAAATCTGATTGATAATGATGGAAATACGGCTTTGCAAATTCTAGAAAATTTAGAATATGAAGGTAGAGAAAAAACTCTGCAAATATTTAAAGATCATGCTCAGGAAGTTTTATCTAAGAAAATATTATCTGAGACTAAGGCAAATAATGAGCGAAGAAATAAAGTAAAAGCTCACATGCGTAATCGTCCAAAAATTGGAGGGATTAAAAATGCCTAATATTTTAGAAAAGCAATTGGTTGATGTTATAAATTATTACCGAGACAGTGATGATAATTCTGATGAACAAGCGCAGCTTATTTTTGATATAGTAAAAGAATTAGTTGAAAATAATTCTGCTGATAGTGGCTCAGAACATGTAATTAACCTTAATGAATTAATTACTGAACCTGAATTAGCATCAATGTACGTAATATCGCTATGCGTAATGAGGAATTTACCAAAAGTTGCCATCTATTTACTTGATAACGGAGCAGATCCAAATTTGGCCAGAAAGTTTGACGGTAAAACAGCATTGCATCTTGCCGTGGATGGTCGGAAGTTGGAATTTATTAAGATATTATCCAGATATGATACAGATTTTAATATTAAATGTGATAGCGGATTAACTCCTCTCCATTCGGCATGTGAAAGCATTATGCCTTCAGCAGAACTATTAGAGGTTGTAAAATTTATTATTGAACAAGGAGCAGATGTGAATTCTGTAGATATAGAAAAAGATTCTATACTTCATTCTGCGGTCGGGTTTGGTAATAATGATATAGTAAAGCTATTGCTAGATAATAAGGCAGATCTAAGTTTAAAAGATGAAGATGGAAAAACTCCATTGGAGTCTTTAGAAGGTGAAGACATGGAAGATACCGTGCAAGTATTTAAAGATCATGCGCAGGAAATAGTATCTAAAAAAATTATAATTGAAATAGATATAAGTAATAAACAAAAAAACAAAATAAAAGCATATATGCGTAATCGTCCAAGAATAGGAGGGTTTAGAAATGGCTAATATTTGGGAAGCAGAATTGGTAAATATTATAAGTAGTTATGATAGTAAAGGGAAATACTTTGTAGAAGATGCTAAAGAAATTCTTAAGGAAGTGAAAGATTTAGTTGAAGGTAGTCCTGCTAATAATTATTCAGATCATATAATCGGCCTTAATGAATGCAGAGAAAATTCTGGAATGACTTCCATCTATTTAATATCTCTATGTGCATATAGAAATTTACCAGAGGTTGCCGATTATTTGCTTAGTAAAGGGGCAGATCCAGATTTGGCAAATAAATGGGGTGGTAGAACTGCATTGCATTTTGTTGTGGATAATCGAGAACTAGAATTCATTAAAATACTATGTTCATATGATACAAATTTTAATGCCAAATGTATGGAGGGATCAACCCCTCTTCATTCTTTATCTAAGCGTTTTTCATTGCCAGAAGAAATGTTAGAAGTTGTAAATATTCTGATTGAAAACGGTGCAGACGTTAATTCTGTAGATGCTTATGGTGATTCAATTCTTCATTCTGCCGCATATTATGGTCATAGTGATTTGATAAGTATATTATTAGATAATAATGCCAACCCAGATCTAAAAAACGCAAATGGAGAAACTCCGCTACAAATTTTGGAAGCAGAAGATGAATTGGAAGATTCTCTGCAAATATTCAAACAACATAAATCAGTTATATTTCAAAAAGAAATAGATATAAGTAATAAGCAAAAAAATAGAATAAAAACAGGAATGAGCAAGCGATCTAAGATAGGTGGATTTAAAAGATGATGATTAATAAAAAAGATAAATTAGTAAGATTGATATCGGAAGATAATCAAATATTGGAAATATCAGATATTAGAGCGCTGGTAGAGAATATTGGTGATCTTAGTAATATTATTACATCACCATCAGGAGAATTGCCGATTATATCTTTATTAGTAATGGCGGTTAAAAAATGCAAGCCTGAAATAGTTGAATATTTAATTGATAATGGGGCAGAAATTAACCATATCAGGAAATATTATATTGAACCTGTTGAGCAAGCCGTTACTGATGGTAGAATTGATATGCTTGATTTATTAATAAAGAAAAAAGCAAAGCTTAATTTTACAAGCAATCTTGGCCGAAGTGTTATTCAACGTGCGGTTGCAAGAAGTAATTATGAGATGGTGTCGACTTTAATTAAAGAAGGTGTTGATATTAATATACAAGATATTAATGGAGATTCTGCCTTGCATCTTGCCAGTAGATCCCCCGATCCAGAAATGGTTGAATTATTAATGGATGCAGGAATTGACAAAGATTTAGTTAATATAAGAAGTAAAACTGCATTAACTAAATTGTTAGAGTTAAAAGAAATTCGGACAAGCGATATTGAACAAATTAATCAATCTATCAATATAATTAATCTACGAGAGATTAATCAGAATAAAGCAAGTATGAGTGTTTTTTGTGCAAAGAAGAATGCAATTAAAAGAGCTTGTAAGGGTAAAAAAATAGCGGTGGCTGGGCTGAAAATATGAGTGATACCATTGAACAAGAATTATTTGACCTTATCAAATGCAAAGGTAGAAGTTTAACATGCGAAGATATTAAGCCATATTTAGAACGAGATGGATTTGATATTAATCAAGATATAGTGTCTGGATCTAACCCCCCTGAAAGTGTTACCCCTAAATTTATAATATCGCAAGCAGTTAAAGAATCTAGTTGTGATGTTATTGAATTGCTATTGCAATATAAGCCAGAATTAAACTATTTTAAAAATAATATAAATTTTAATCCAGTTCATATGGCTGTAATGAGCAAGAGAACGGATGTTTTAGACTTATTAGTTAAACATGGTTCTGGATTAGACTTGGAAGCTCTTAGTTGTCATTCAATCGGGCTTGAAATTATTGCCAGCAATTTTGATATAGTAAAAATTATACTGGATAATTATGAAGATAGTAATTTATCTCAGGAAGATTTTCAGAAAATTTTTGTTAATTCTGTAGGTGAGGATAAATATGATATTGCTAA
>CALDHH010000138.1 GCA_937941575.1 uncultured Alphaproteobacteria bacterium
CTCTTTCAACAATCATTTTTTGCATATCGAGGTTAACGGTATTTTCTGCTCTATTGAAAACAGCTTGCAAAGCACCGATTTCTTTCAAGGTTACCGCTGCACCATTTTTCTCATTATAATGAAATTGATAATCATCCTTCTTCCATTCAGGGATATCGCCGAGTAACGAAGACAAAGGAGTTTGACTAACCCTTTCTCCCAAATTATACTTAACTCCCATTTCCTTCGCAACAAAATCAATAATCGTTTTTGCTTTTATAAATTGGATTTGGTCTGTTTGGGAAAAGATGATTTTGTTTTCTAGATTATCAATTATATCGAAAGCGGATTTAATATAAGGGTAGAATTCTTGGTAAAATTCTCTTTGATCTAATGAATTTTGGTAATATTTATTCTGTACGTCAATATGTGATTGAAGCATTATTTTTTCTCCTATAAAGATTTAAATGAAATTATAAGCACAAAAAAACCGCCTTTTGGCGGTTTGTTATAGATATGTGATTATGAGTAAAACTTAGCACAACTAACCCCCAATGTCAAGATAGGGAGAAAGCAGGTTAATTTTTAGTTATTTATTTAAATATTTAAAATGCCAGTCTAAATGCTCATCTATAAAACTTTGGATAAAGAAATAACTATGATCATATCCAGCTTGCAATCTTAATTCTAACTTCTGCCCCGATTTCTCACAGGCAGATTTAAACAGTTCAGGTCTTAATTGTTCCGTTAAAAAATCATCATCCAAACCCTGATCAATTAAGATTACTGAGCCATTATTGTCATCTTTACTAGTCGAGACAAGCTCACAAGCATCATGTTTAAGCCATTCTGTTTTGCAATCTCCAAGATAATTGCTAAATGCTTTTTCTCCCCATGCTACTTTTGATGGGGCGACTATTGGTGAGAATGCTGAACATGATTTAAATCTATCTCTATATTTCAAATATAAAGTCAAAGCCCCATGTCCACCCATTGAATGACCAGTTATTGATTTTCTAGCACTATCTAAATTAAATTCTTGTTCTGCCAGTGGAATTAATTCATCAATAATATAGCTTTCCATTTGGAAGTTTTCAGACCACGGAGATTTAACTGCATTAATATAAAATCCAGCACCCTGACCAAGATCATAGCTTTCATCATCTGGAATATCTTTTCCACGTGGCGAAGTATCTGGCACCAATATTGCCAAACCTAATTCAGATGCTTTTTTATAGGCATTTGCCTTGGTGGTGAAATTATCTTCGCTGCAAGTCAAACCCGATAAAAAGATAATATACGGGATCTTCCCCTGTACGTCTTTTGGAATAGATAAAGAAAATGACATTGCTGTTTTAGTATTTAAACTTTGATGCGAATAATAAGTAACCCTGCCGCCATGGCATTTATATTCTTTATTAATTTCCATCTAAAATTTAACCACGCTTCGAATTGATTTACCTGCATGCATTAAATCAAACGCATCATTTATTTTTTCAAGTGGCATAGTATGGGTAATTAAATCATCAACATTTATTTTACCATCCATATACCAATCAACTATTTTTGGAACATCGGTTCTACCTCTTGCTCCCCCAAATGCAGATCCTCTCCAAACTCGCCCAGTTACAAGCTGAAACGGTCTAGTTGATATTTCTTTACCTGAACCTGCGACCCCTACAATAATGCTCTCGCCCCAACCTTTGTGACAGCTCTCTAATGCTTGGCGCATAACATCAACATTACCGATACATTCAAAAGAATAATCAACTCCGCCATCGCTCAAATCAACTATGGCTTCCACAATATTATCTATTTTTGTTGGGTTAATAAAATCAGTCATTCCGAATTTGCGGGCTAACTCTATTTTCTCATCATTAATATCAATGCCAATAATACGGCTGGCACCAACCATCTTAGCTCCTTGGATAACATTCAGGCCAACACCACCTAATCCAAATACTGCAACGGTTGATCCTTCTTCAACTTTTGCATCAAAAACAACCGCACCAATCCCCGTTGTAACTCCACAACCTATATAACAAATCTTATCAAATGGCGCATCTTTTCTGACTTTGGCAACAGCAATCTCTGGCAATACCGTGAAATTTGAAAATGTTGAACAACCCATATAATGCAAAATTGGCGTGCCGTTTAATGAAAATCTCGAAGTTCCATCCGGCATTAATCCCCTGCCTTGAGTCGATCTTATTTTCTGACAAAGGTTAGTCTTTGGATTTAAGCAATATTTGCATTCGCCACATTCTGGCGTATATAAAGGTATTACATGATCACCAATTGCAACGGATCTAACATTTTTACCAATTTCTCTGACAATTCCAGCACCTTCATGCCCTAAAATAGCAGGAAACTCACCTTCTGGATCATCGCCAGATAATGTGAAAGCATCCGTGTGGCATATTCCAGTTGCCATTACTTCAATTAAAACTTCATTATCCCTCGGCCCATCAAGATCAACCGTTTCAATTTCTAATTTTGATCCTGCTTTATATGCAATTGCCGCTTTCGTCTTCATTTTTTATTTCCAATAATCTTGCCAAATTAAAAACTGAGCATAAATAAAATCTATTTATCATTCAACCCGCGATAAGAATAAATTAGCTCCAACATTATAAATCTAATCTATAGAACCAAACTACCACAATTTAAAGTTGTTATATATTAATAATATAATAAACTCTAAATCTGACAGCTATGCTTACTATCCATATTCTTTATAATTATATTATTATTTTATTAAGCTATTTTAACTAATATGTATATGTATTCATTATATTAAGATTCTCTTTTAAGTTGAAATCATATTAATATAATTATTCTATAGAATTCTTAATCTAAGGAGAAAGAAAATTGAGTAATAATAATATAAAAGACCTACAAGAACATCTAATCAGCGCTTGTGAAAGATTAAAAAACAGGATCTCTCAAACTACCAGCAAAATAAAAAATAAATCTGCATCCCCAACCGATATTGAAGAGATGGATGTAGAGTTAATTCAATTATTACATATGAACAATGGATATGAAGATATATATGGCAGTAATATAGTTGATAAAAGAGCGCTTCAACGACATATTGCCAAAGCCTCTGAAAGATTAGAAAGTAAGATTTCCGAAGCCGATAGAAGAACCAAGAGCAAGCAAGCCTCTCCAGATGAAATAAAGAAAAGAGAGTTAAACAAAGCAAAGCTTGAGATTTTAAATAGTGAAACTAAAGCTACTGAAATATCCGCTTTTGCTGGTGAGATCAAAAACAGTCCTCCAATTACAAATGCCAATCCAGCATCTTATGATCGGATAATGGCACAAGTTGAGGCAACTTCTAAAAAAATGAAAACAAAATCAGCATCTCCAGATGCGATAAAGCAACGAGATAAAGACCTATTATCTTTAGTCAGTATAGCAACCAATCGAATAACAGATTCAGGATCAAAATTCACGAGCAAAGCAAATGCTTCTTCTCCTGTAGCTAAAAAAACCAATGCTGGATTAAATACTTAAATTAAATAGCTAAATAAATCTGATTTAATCGTAAATTTTATCGGGATAGTTTTTAAAAAATCTATCCCGATCTTTATTAACATGACAACCCATATCATAAGATGCTAAATCGGCTAACTTCACCCATTTATATTCAAGATGCTCATTTGTGAGCCTAACTTCACCTGATATATATTTACAAATATAAGAGATATTAAGCAAAGGCGAACCAGAACGGATACCAGTTCTTGCATTAAATATATCTATCACAGAGATTTCTAATCCGACTTCCTCTTGATACTCTCTGATAATTGCATCTTCTGGGCTTTCATTATGCTCAATTCCACCCCCACAAAATTCCCAACCATAAAATTCATTGTCTGATCTGTCAGAATTTAGATAGTTTTTATTTCTTTTTATTATTAAGACTTCATCGCTATCATTCAACAAAACTCCTGTAACCCTACAATTAAAATTTGGCATGTTATTCCTTTAACTTAGACTTATTCAATAAATAATATATACCCATATGACATTATCCATTATAATTAAAAAACTCATTAAAATGAAAGAAATTAAATGTCTTTAAACATTATAAAATTGGTAGTTGGCTGTTCTAATTTGGAAGAGTTTTCGGATATTCAGGAAATTGATCGGACGGAGTTTGAGGGCAGGCAAGTAAATATTGTAAGAACCAGATACCGCCCAAAAAGAGCCGATGAGATATTAGAGAATGATGGTTCAATTTACCGAGTGATAAAGGGATTAATTTGTTGCCGCCAGAAGATTATTGGCTTTGATAGTATTGAAGATATTGATGGAATTAAACGATGTCTTTTTTATGTGGATACCGAAATTATAAAAACTGAGATCCAGCCAAGAAAAGCATTTCAGGGCTGGCGTTATTTCGAAGAAAAAGACGCCCCAAAAGATATTGGGCTCTATATAAAAGGCGAAGAAGAGATGCATCCGATTGAGGCAGAACTTCGAGAGCTTGGATTATTATAAATAAAAAAAGACCTAGTTTAAAAAAACTAAGCCCTTTTTATTATTCTTGATAATATAGGATTTAAGCAGCTGCTCTAAATTCTGTATTTTCTGATTGATATGCTGCTTGGAATTCTGGCAGAGCAGTTACATCTTGTACCAAACGTCTTACATTCGCACCCAATGTAATTTTAACATCTGGCATATAATGTTCCCAGCTTGTGTAAATTGTAAGCAAGTAATCCATAACGCTAGGCTCATCACCCATCATATATTTATTTGTTGCCAATTGCTTATCAATAATCTGCCAAGTTCCAGATAGATTATCTGCCAATTTTTGCTTTAACTTAGTTTTCTCTTCACTACTCTCCATGCATTTACCAACAGTTAGAATTTTTGAATATGCAGGATGCAAAGTTGCGTAATTGAACATCAACCATTGTAAGAATTCACCTTTTTTTGATAGATCCTTTGGCAACATGTCATTTTCATGTTTTTCCAATAAATATAATGCAATTGCCGCACCTTCAGTAATAACCTGCCCATCAGTTACCAATGCTGGCACTTGATTTGTTGGTACTATTTCTGAATAATTTGGAGTTTCATCTCTGGTAACTGTTTTATATTCAACATTAAGCTTTTCTAATAATGCAGTAATTCCAGTTGAACAAGTTCCCGGTATTGTATAAAGAGTGTACATTTTATTATTCCTTTTTTAAAATTAAGTGGACCAATATTAATCGGTTAGAGTTAATATTCTATCGTTATATAATCTAGTAAGCAATTCTATAATTTCAACCCCATTGGCTTGGGTTTTTATATCTTCCGATGATATTTCTTTATTCATCCAAGATATCAATATGGCAGAGCTTCTTGGGATCTCAATTGATTTACCGTATAGAGATAAGTTAAAATTACCATTAGCTGATGTTGTAATAGCAGTTTTTATATATTCTGGTTTATATAATTTCTGTCCCTGTTCTAAAATATTTAATAATTCATCGGCACTAGTATCACCCTTATCTTCATCCGAGACATACATCTCACCATGGCTTGATACTGAGAAATAATCCGCAATCCATTTAGCAAAATCATCGCTTTTTATTTTATTGATTAGCTCAGCTTGAATTGATTCAATGGCTTTTTTATCAATTGAAAATGGAGTGCTTAAAGCATCTAAACCCATACCAGCATATCTTGCATCTCTTATAGGATCTTGCTCAAGATAATGACTATATTCTCCCAACATCTCTGACATTTTTGGGCCTAAGAACCCAACTGAAAATGTCATGGCGGTATCCAAAGTTACTCCTTGGTGACCAAAATATGGCGGAATATAAATTACATCGCCCATTTCAACTTCGACTTCAAACCCGTCAAATTCTTCTTCCAAAACTAGCAATTCTTTATTATCTATATATTTGGGATCTGTAATCATCTGATTACCAATTTTCCATCTCCGCTTACCAATTCCTTGTACTAAAAACACATGATAGCTATCCATATGTGGCCCAACGCTACCACCGATTGCAGAATAGCTAACCATTATATCATCCATTAGCCAACGTGGAGAAAAATTAAAAGATTTTAATAGCTCCGAAGTATCAACATGATATTGCTCTACATTCTGAACCAATAAACTCCAATTCTTCTCACCTAATTCTGAGAATATATCTTCTGAGAATGGCCCATGCTGACATTGCCAAATACCATCAT
>CALDHH010000139.1 GCA_937941575.1 uncultured Alphaproteobacteria bacterium
GTTAATATATAATATAATCGATAATTCATAGGCGAATAATAATCATTTTTTATCAAATAAAAACAATTATTATCACATTGCGTTAATTATATTTTGAACGCTAACATTCGGTGTGAAAATAAGAGTCGGTGTATCTTTATACCATGTGTAGCTTCCAGGGTTCTCAAGTTCGTTCATATTGGTGTTTGCAGGGGCAATATGAACTGCTCTATTCGCGTTATAAACGCTAGCCATTGCGACACCAGCACCTGTTACAGTACCTGCCATAAATGCTCTTGAATCAAAGAATGGTGTTCCAGCAGCAGTACCTTGGTTAATGGCTCTATCTACCCATACATCATACATTATGGTCGTATTGGCTTGTGAATTATCACAATCAAAATCGTTAAGTCCGCTATTAATGAATCCCATAATAGCCGCATTCTCTACTATCCCTGCACTAGATGCAGTTGGAAAACCTGCTCCAAGCATGTCTCTTATATTTGCAGGTATAGTGCTTTCTAAATCAGATTGCTGTCCGCTCGCAAAATTAAAGGCAGATGAATATAAAAAATTTCTAAAGAGAGCGTCCATTGGCGCATGAGTTGTCCAATATATACCTGCTAATAGAGTGTAACCAAAACCATCTGTACCTCGCTGAGTACCATCAGTATTTTGGTGGTATTCACCTAATCTACCCAATGAATGGGTTGGAACATCATCAAGATATTGAGTTAAATCCATCACTAACGGGTTTGGCGGAAGACTTGGGTCAGAGAAAATATCACCTGCTTTTGCAGATTGCAAAACAGCTTCATCAAAACATGTTAAGGCCAATACACTATCATTTTGGGCAATAACTTGAGTTACTAAACCATGATCTCTTGCTCTCATTGCTCTAGAATGATTGTCCTGTATTTCCCAGAATTCAGAATTACAACCAGCTTGATAAGAATAAGATGGGTTAGCGATAAATAGTAACGCACAAGATGTAACTGCAATTGATAGTTTTTTTATAGCTTTAATCATTAACAAGGCCCCAATCCAGCAGCAGTTAAAACTTCACAAAGTGTCTGAGTTCCCGAGAATGCAGGGATTATAACTTCTGGTAATAGGCCAGGGTTTGTTCCGTTTGGAAAATGGGTTCTAGCTGCCTCGACAACTAACACACCAGACGGGCTATCCATATTACCTTGTAATTCATTACCGGCATTTGGAATTCCACCACCACCGTTACCAGTTATGGATGCGAGTAATTCAACAAAAGTTGCATTTGGGGCAGATTGATTTATCGGCTGGCTAAGAATTGTTGCTTCCCAAAGATCTTGCATATTGGTGCATTGGAAATTGGCAGCTGTCGTTATATCAGCAACTATACTATCTTTTTCAGCTCTTAGAACTTCTCCGAAATCAGGGTCTAAACCCATACTACTACTAAATACATCTCCGTTGGCATTTGTGCCGCCTTCAAAATTTTCAACCATTGCTGTAACTGTTTGTGAAATCACGGATGATATATCACCTTTGAAATCACCTGAGAATATTGCACCACCTCGTTCACCAGAGACTGCAGCAGCCTTACCAAAACAAGTTAGCAATAGAACGCTATCAGGTCTTTTTATTATTTGTTCAGATACACCAACATCATATAATACACGAAGTTTTGCTTTATCTTTCATTGCTTCAAAGACAAGAGCTTCATCACATCCTGGCATTGTTTGAGCATTTACAGGGGAATTTATTGCGATCATTGATATTACAAAAGCAATTAAAGGTGTTAAAATTTTTCCATTAATCATATTTTTTCTCATCATCACGTTTTTACAGAATTTAATATCTGTATCAAGTATATCATAGATTATCGTAATTTGTAGTAAAAAATGTTATATTTATTAGAAATCATGGGTTTATCAGGCTTTATAGGCAGAATCAAAGCTTTACTTGGATTAAAAAAATATTTAACATCTGGATTTATTATTTGGATATTTAGCTCAAGTTTTTACATGGAGTATAAATATTAAATTTTTTGTTTATAAAGGGATATAGTTAAATAAAATGCGTATAACATCTGGTATATATAGCTCAAGGACATTAGAAGAATTACCGGTTAGTAATTCCAAAGCTCGGAAATTAAAGTTTGAAACTAGGCCAACGAGTGATCGGGTAAGACAAGCCGTTTTTAATATATTAAATCATGCAAATTGGGATATGGGTGATGGTATTGATTTTAATATTAGAGAGGCATATGCCTTGGATGTTTTCGCAGGAACGGGTGCTTTGGGGATTGAAGCTTTATCAAATGGAGCTATTGATTGCTGTTTCTTTGAAGTTGGAGCAAAAGCTTATCAAATATGTCAGGAAAATGTTACTAAATTTGACCTGCAAGATAAATCATATTTGTTCAAAATAGATTCTTTAAATATAAACCAAAGACCAGATAATATCCCAAAAAGAAACTTGGTATTTTTAGATCCGCCATATGGAGAAAATATGGTTTTGGATAGTATAAAAAGACTTCAACAGAATGACTGGGTATCAGATAATGCGATCCTGATATTAGAAGAGGATAAAAGCAATATAGAAGAGATGCCACCTGAATTAGAGCTATTAAACACAAAAAACTATGGCAAAACTTCAGTTAGGTTTTTTAGAGCTTAATATTTCTTATAAATTCTTCTAATTTAGCTGTTCTAGTATTTAATTCTTTTTGTAATTTCTCAGATTGCATATTGATATCTTCCAACTGATTTTCTTGATTATTGAATTTTTTAAGATATCTTTTCTTTACATCGGAATTATTCGGTATAGCTCTCATATTGTCTCTTAATCTATTCTGATCCTTAAAAATTTTATCTTTTTTAGAATTCAACTGATTTAAAGAAGTTTTGGCTCTTTCTACCGATAATTTTAAATTAGCAATATTCTCAAATATTTTTATCTCATTCTTGCTGAATTTACCATTCTTTCCAGCCGCATAGGCACTCAAAGCTTGGTAAGATAGGTTGCTTATACGGATGTTATTATAACCATCTTTTGCTAGAATAACTTTTTGTTTGATGGTTTTACCTTGTTCGATAGGCAATTTAATTCTGTAATATTTGTCAGTCTTAGCAAATTTTACTGGCTCAACCATTTTATATCCATGCATTTTTGGATGCTCTATCATGATTAATCTATCTTCGGATTCTGGTGCTTTTATTGTATAGATAGTCTCTGAGATATATTTAATATTTTGTTTGATAACTCCATTGGCAATTGAAATTGCGCCTTGCTTCTGAATATTTTTAACTTCTTTGTTAATAGTTGTTTTTGAATCGAGTGCATAGCTTACCAATCGATCATCGCCTTTGGATAATACAGGTAGCTTGGCATCACCAATAAAATTAACCTTGCTATTACTATCTTCATAAATTGTCAGTATTCCAGGCGGCAGACCACTATTCCCATCATTTGTAATTTTTACAGATGCTAATGGATGAGTTGGGTGAGTATCGGCTTGGTATAGAGCAATATTTTCCATTGGTAAGTTTCGACTTACAAACGGCAACATCATTGTTTCACCTGATTTTAAGCTGAATTTATTTGGGAAATTAAATAATACTTGGGTAGTAGCCTCAGAGCTTGCGGCTGCATTATAATTCTGAGCAATGATATTCTGTTTCATTGGTGCTGATGCTATACTCACGGATTCAGTCAATTCCATATCCGCCATCGGCATCGGTGGAGCACCTGCTGCAAAGCCCATCATACTATCCTTGAATTGCATGTCAGCTTTCGATCTTGCTCTCGATTTATAATTTGATTTTTTCTTAGGTCCTGCTGCGTTTTGATACTGCTCTTCAATAGTTCCCGTATCTATTCTAGGCATTATCCTGCCCAATACTTCGACAGGTAATGATGGTCTTGATACAAAATATGGCTCGTATAATGACTGACTATAGGTAACTGGGTTTCCTGATACTAATGATAGGTCAATATTCTCCCAATCGCTATTGGTGGTATTCTCCAACACTGCCCAACCTTGGACAAAGCTTTTGGATTTATCATTTGATAGCACAATTCTATATGCTGATTTCCAAAGCGGAGCTTCCATTACATAGGCAATTTTAACTGATCTTTTATCATCTCCCTGTAGATTTATTTTCAGCAGTTTCTCATCACTATTTCCATTATTAAGCATTTCATTTAATGCTTTTTTTATTTCATCAGTTATCTTTTCGTCTTTAAATTTAATTGATGTTATATCTTCCAAAATAACTTGCTTAATTCCATCTTCGGTTAGCAGATTTATGTTGTGATGCGATATAAAGCCTTCATCATTATCTAGTTTAACTTTGAATTTTTTAAGGCTAATTAATTTACCTTCTATCTCATCATCCCCATCATCTACTATTACCTCAGCACCTTGGTATGAGTTTAAGAAAAATAGATTTGATTGCAGATCTTTTTTATTAAAAGGGAGATCTCTAAAAATTTGGTTTAGGGATTTTTTACTAGGTAAAGTTACACCAGAGATACTACCTTTGGCATCAAAGATAACAAGGCTTTTTAAAATATCGTCAACTTGGTTTGACCTAACAGGTAGTTCAATAACTGTGTTTCCATCAACTTTACCACTATGTTCAAAATTTGCCATGCCGCTGGTTGATAATACGACTCTGGATATTGGTAGATTTTCTGCCTGAACAGAAAATGTAATACATGTTGAAATAAGTAATCCAGATATTAAGCTTTTAAAAATATTCATAAAATAATCTCCCCAATAGATTTATCCTAAACATGTTATCTGATTATTTTTAAAAAATATAGAATAAAAGAACAGCTCCCAAAATCATTCTATATATAACAAAAGGCAAGAAACTTGCTTTTTTAAGCCATTTAAACATTAAGAAAATAGCGATTAGGGCAGTTATAAAAGATAAAAAACAACCAATTAAGGCGTCATTAGTTAAAGCCATATTCTGTGATTGATATAGCTCGATCGATTTTAATAAACCAGCTCCTAGGATAGTCGGGATACCAATTAATAAAGAAAATTTTGCTGCTGATAACCTATCCAAACCCAAGATTAAGGCCATGGTCATGGTAACCCCTGAACGGCTAGTTCCTGGAATTAATGCAAAAATTTGAGCAAGGCCGATTAATAATGCTGATTTTATATTGAGATCGTTAATGGATTTATCTTGTTTGCCCTTGATATCGGCAAATAATAATAATAATCCGAATATTATTGTAGTGGCTGCAATTACTTCAATACTGCGGATACCATCGTTAAATAACGCGTTCATTATAAATCCAGCGATTATTACTGGAATGCTAGCAATTATAATATGGATGCCAAGTATACCTTGTTTTTTATATTCGGCATTATCTTTTTCTTTGGAGAGAATCAAGTAGCAAAAACCATGCGAGATTTTATAAATATCTTTGTAGAAAAACGTAATTACCGCCAATAAAGTTCCAATATGAACGGCAACATCCATTAATAAACCTTGATCAGGCTGATTAATTATTTTGGGAATTAGGACTAGATGGGCGCTAGAGCTTATTGGCAGAAACTCTGTGATTCCTTGTATAATTGCAACAATAATTATGTGGTATAATTCCATTATTTAATCTCTATTTCCTGAACTTAATTTGATAAAATTATAAATAAAAAAATAAAATTAACAATATTTTTAATATTTTATCTAATACTTCTTAACGTGATAACTTAAAAAAGCTTGGGGGAGCATGTTATGAAGTCATTAAGTCTTAGTATAAAATCAATTTTAGGGTCAACAATTATCTCGATGGGGCTCTGGTCTGTTATATCAATGAGTGCATATACTGCAAATCTTGCGATTAACACAGAAACAGTATCCGAAGAAATCGCAATGGTTACAATCCATGATTACACAGCCGAGTTACAAGATTTATCAAGTGAACTTGTAGTCGATGGCGATACAGCCGATGAATTATATATGGCCTTTAGATCATCCAACCTGAATAATATAAATACTGCTTCTGGTTCATTAAGATAATATTATAAATATTTAGCAGTCAAAATCTCTGCGATCTGAACTGCATTTAAAGCGGCACCTTTGCGAAGATTATCAGACACAATCCACATATTTAAACAATTTTTTCTTGATTTATCTTGTCTAATACGACTTACATAAACAGCATCTTCACCTGGTATTTCAGCAGGGGTTACGAAACCTTCTTCTTCATCATGTTTATCAATTACAACGACACCATTGGCATTTCTTAAGAGCGTTCTGGCTTTGGCAACACTTAATTTATCCTCGAATTCAATATTAATTGATTCTGCATGACCAACGAATACTGGAACACGCACACAAGTTGCTGATACTTCGATATCTTTATCCAAAATCTTTTTAGTCTCTTGGATCATCTTCCATTCTTCTTTGGTATCTCCATCATCCATAAATGAGTCGATTTGTGGAATTACATTAAATGCGATTTGTTTGTAAAATTGCTCTTTCTTAATCGGCGCATTCATATAAATGCCTTTGGTCTGATTAAATAATTCATCCATAGCTGGTTTTCCAGCCCCTGATACGGATTGATAAGTTGATACAACAACACGTTTAATCTTTACCGCATCGTGTAATGGCTTTAAGGCAACTAACATTTGGATGGTTGAACAATTTGGATTGGCAATAATATTTCTTTTTTTATAATTCGCAATATCTTCTGCATTTACTTCTGGCACGATTAATGGAACGTCTTTATCCATTCTGAAATGAGAAGAGTTGTCAATTATGATAGCGCCAGCTTTTGTGGCTCTATCAGCAAATTTTGCAGCAACTTTTCCGCCAGCAGAAGATAAAACGATATCAACTTTTTTAAAGTCAAATTTTTCTAGATCCACTACTTTTAAAATAATATCATCGCCAAATGATACTTCTCTGCCGACTGATTTACTTGATGCAACAGCATATACTTGGTCAACTTCAATTTCACTACTAGACAAAATTGATAAAAGCTCGCGCCCTACATTACCAGTCGCGCCAACAACTGCAAAATTATAACCCATGATCACTATTACCTTCTATTTTAATTACAAAATTTTAACTTATTCGGATTATAATCATATGAAGTTGAAAATAAAGGAATAGTTTGTGGAAAATTATTTAGAAACATTAAGAGCACATGATAATACGCCATTCGCTGTCATTGCCGTTGATATTAGTAGTGGTAAAGTAATTTATTCGAATGAGTTATTCTTAAAAATTACAGCGATTAAATCCGACATAATCAATAAAGACATCGATTCTATATTAAGCGATTATCCCGATTTTTCAGATGTCAGTGAATTTGATATTATCGATGGCAATAAAACCAGATATTATAAATCTAGTAGTTATATTGATAATGATATTAAAGTTATCTTCTGTAATGAAGTTAGTAACGAGAAAAAATTAAGAGCTGAAATCCGTAAATTCAAGAAAGAACTTGAACATAAAATGGATAAAAAATCATCATTTCTGGCAAGTATCAGCCATGAAATGCGCACACCAATGCAAAGTATTTATGGTCTTCTTGAATTAATTTCAGAAGAGCGAACAAATGATGATGTATTAAAAATGGCTAATACCGCCAAAACATCAGCAAGCGGGCTATTAGAAATATTAGATGATGTATTGGATCTTGCAAAATTAGATGCAGGAAAAATGACTTTAAATAATTTCGAGACACCTTTGCGAACTCTTGCTAAAGGTGTTCTTGAATGCATGGAGATTAATGTAGTTGGTAAAAATGTTGATTTATTATTAGAAGTGGAACAAGGGATACCATCTGTAATAATGTCGGATCCAAAAATCCTACGCCAGATTTTGATAAATTTATTGAGTAATGCAATTAAATTCACTGAAACTGGTTATATAAAACTAAATATTACCAAAAACTTAAAAAGCTTAAAGGAGCCAAGTGAAGGTTTTGGTTTGAGATTTGAGGTTGAAGATACTGGTATTGGGATGCCGGAATATGTGACAAAAAAATTATTTAGCCCGTTTTCTCAGGCAGGGGCAGGAACCACTGAGAGATATGGTGGGACTGGGCTCGGTTTATCAATATGTTTAAGCTTTGTTGAGCTTATGAAGGGTGAAATTGGTGTCGATAGTGTTGAAGGTAAGGGTAGTAGATTCTGGTTTGAAATTCCGACCTCAGAAGCGGTGGAACAATTAAATATTAAACTTCCTTGTTTAGAGGGGATATCAGTTATATCAGTAAATGATCACCCACAAGGTTCTAAAGAAATTTCTTCATCATTAAAATCAATGGGGGCAGAGGTAGATAGTTATTCCAATTATAAAGAAAGCTTAATTGCAATTAAGGAAAACAATTATGATGTGGCGGTAATTGACCAAGCCCTACCAGATGGTTTGGGAATTGGTTTAATAAAAGAAGTCACAACGTTAAAACCATCAATGGGTACAATAATGTATACAGCTCGTGGTGATATTGGATTACAACATACAACCCAAGTATTGGGAGCTACTTATTTAACCAAACCAGCCAGCAGAATTGGATTGGGAGAAGTAGTAAAAGCATCAGCAAGGCAATCTAAACAATTACCAAATAGCAATAATAGACCAAAGAGGCTGTTAATCGCAGAAGATACAGAATCCGTACGTGACGTATTAAAAAGGCAATTGGAAAAAATTGGAGTTGATGCAGATTTCGTTAATAATGGTAGAGAAGCTATTGAAGTCTTGGCCAAGGGTAAACATGGAATATTAATAACTGATCTACATATGCCAGAGCTTGATGGTTATGGGGTAATATCCAAAATCAGAGAGCAAGAAAAGGATAATAAATCAGAGGATAGATTTCCGGTAATTCTATTAACTGCTGACGTGCATATGTCGCAAAGACAAGCTTACCGACCGCATGGTTTTGATGAATGTCTGTTAAAGCCTGTAACCATTGGGCAATTAAGAAAGCTATTAATTAGATGGGGAGTTATAAGATTTGCTTATATTGGTTCTTCAGATAAGAAGGCAAAAAAAGAGGTTCTAAAGGTTGAAATTAAAGAACCAAAAGAAAAGGCTTGCGATTTAGAGGGCCTAATTGAGTTAATGGGTGAGTTCGATAATGATGTAGTTGAAATGTTAAATATGTTTGTTGATATGACTGAGCCATTAATAGCTGAGCTACAATTCGCCCATAATACAGGTAATAGATTAGAAGTAAAAGATATCGCGCATAGCTTAAAAGGCGCTGCAAATTCCGCCTGTTGTAATCAATTGGGCGAGTATTGCGGTGAATTGGAAGAGATCGCAAGCATAGATATTAAAATAAATAAGAAATATATTGATCAAGTAGTTCTCGAATTTGCCAGAGCTTCCGAGCAAATAAAGGCGATACAAATATTAGAAAATACTAATATTATTGAAGCATAAAAAATTAATATAAATTTAAGTAATTTACCCCCTATCAATAAAATAAGAATCGATATACTAATTTTAAGTGTATTTTCAATTATATTTGGGGGATGTCGTTATGTGCGGCGTTATTGGAATTATCGGTCCAGAAAATAATACAGAATCTAATCAGGTTCCGCATTATGCTGCACTAGAGGCCTATCAGGCTATGTTAACTTTACAACATCGTGGTCAAGATGCGGCAGGAATTTTATCATTTGATAATTCTTGCTCTATGTTCTTTTCAGAGAAAGACTTAGGTTTAGTATCGTCAGTATTCGAGCAATCAGCAATTGAAAACATGACTGGAAATATGGCGATTGGGCATACAAGATATGCAACCAATGGCGGTAATAACAGGCGTGATGTTCAGCCAATGGTAATGGGCGCTCCATTCGGTTTGGGAATGGTACATAATGGTAATCTTTTAAATCATTTCTCTTTGGCAAAAAAGCTAACTCATGATATGAAGCGACAATTATTATCAGCCAATGATTTGGAAGTGTTATTACATTTTTGGAGCCATTATTTACTTGATGGTGAAGGGGTTAAAGAAGATAGTTTCTCATTTGATAATATTAAAAAAGCCGCAAAATCAATCTTTGATACAGTAAATGGCGGATATGCAGTAATTGGATTAATTGCAGGTGAGGGAATGGTCGCATTCCGTGATCCAAAAGGTATCAGACCATTATCAATCGGTAGATTGAAATTAGAAGATGGTGGTTATAAATATTGTCTATGTTCTGAAACTGTGGCGATGAATTATTTGGGCTATGAATATATGCGTAGCGTCGCACCGGGTGAAGTAATCTTTATTGATTTACAGGGAAAGCTACATTCTGCCATTCTAACTGAACCAGATGCGAAAGCTGCGCCATGTATGTTTGAATGGGTGTATTTCTCCGCAGCTGAGAGTGTGGTTGAAGATAAATCAGTTTATACAGCCAGATTAGACCTCGGTAATCAATTAGCAAAAAAAGCAAAGATTTTAATTGATAATGGTAAAATTGATGTAGATGTTGTGATGCCTGTGCCAGATACAAGTAGAACATCTGCTATATCAATCGCAGATTATCTTGATCTACCATATCGTGAAGGCTTGATTAAAAATAGATATGTGCAAAGAAGCTTTATTTTAAATACTCAAGAAAAACGTGAAAAAGCAGTAGAGCTTAAATTAAGCCCGATTAGAAGTGAAATTGAAGGCAAGAATATATTGCTAGTCGATGATAGTGTCGTGCGCGGTACGACTTCGAAAAGAATTATCAGCCTATTGATGAGAAATGGTGCCAAACATGTAACTTTGGGGATAACTTGTCCGCCATTAAGATATGCTTGTTATTACGGTATTGATTTTCCAAATGGCGAAGAATTAATTGCAAATGAAAGAACAATTGAAGAGATCAGCGATTGGGTTGGTGCCGATAGATTGATTTATTTAGATGAGACAGATTTAAAACAAGCAATAGGCAAAGAAGACATGTGTATGGCTTGTTTAAATAACGAATATCCAACGGATATAAAAGAGGCAAGCGAATTTGCCGCAAAACGTAAAATCACAAAAGACAATGATAATATTAGCTTTTTAGGGGAGATAAGAAAATGCGCATCTTAGTAGTTTTTGGAAGTAGCTCGGATAATAATGTATATGATCCATTGGTACAGAAGTTAGAAAATAATAATCATCAAGTTGATTCAAAAGTGATATCAGCTCATAGAAATCTTGAACAATTACAAGTAGAGATCGGTAAATCAAGCCATGATCTAATTATCGCAGGAGCTGGATTAGCTGCGGCATTACCGGGCGTAGTGGCTGCAATGACGGATATTCCTGTAATCGGTCTGCCAGTGGCGGCTCATTTTGGTGGCCTAGATTCCCTTTGTTCAATTGCTCAAATGCCATATGGAGTTCCAGTAATTGCATCAGGTGCTGATAAAGTAGATGAGATTGTTAAATTTGTTGAATTTTATGGAACAAAAGAAGTTAATTTAAATGCTTTGCCAATCGTAATTGATACTGAAATTGCCAATAAAGACTATGCTAAAAAAGAGCTTGAGAGAACGCAAGTTCTGGCAGATTTAAAAGGGATTAAGCTAAATATAGTATCTGAAATCCAGCCAAATCAATTAAATATAGTAATGGTTAGAAATATTGAAGATGTGAAGACGGAAGAATATTGTCTATATGTGCCATTATTCGGAAGCGATGAAGTTAAAGACCCGATGAATTATTTGAAAGTTTTTGAATGGACGAATAAAGGCGGTATGTGGCTATGTGCTAATAATACCAGAAATGCTTTATTATCAGTATTGAAGCTAACCGATAAAAAGGAGATGGCAGCATGAGTTTACCAGAAGTAATCGTAAAAGGTTCCGTTAAAAACATTCGTGGGATTAAAGATAAATCACCATATATATTTGAATTTTCTGATCGTTATTCTGCTTTTGATTGGGGTGAGATGCCGGATCAAATTGATGATAAAGGGAAGTCTTTGGCATTTATGGCTTGGGCTTTTTTTGATTTTTTGGGCAATTCAGATAATTGGAAAAACTGGAATTTACCAGAAAACATGAAAGAGAAATTTAATAATTCTAGCAGTTTAGAATATTTAAAAGAAAAAGGTTTAGACCATCACGCTTTGGGCTTAGTTGATGAAAATGGTAATGATTTGGGTAAATCTGAATGGGCAGATAAATTACAGCCTAACTTAGCAGTAAAACCAATGCAAATCTTACACCCAAAAAGCTTAAATGAAGATGGTGATTTAAAGTGGGATTATTCTATTTATAAAGAAAACCCAACAAACGCGCTTGTGCCATTGGAAGTTATTTTTAGATTTGGCGTACCAGAAGGTAGCTCATTATTAAAGCGAGCAAGTGATGAGAAATATTGGCGGAGCTTGGGTTTAGAAACTGAACCTAAAGCAGGTGATATATTTGATATTCCTGTAATTGAGTTCTCAACTAAATTAGAAAATTATGATCGTTATATTTCATATGAACATGCAAAAGAAATTGCCAATCTAACAGATGCTGAATTTAAATCTTTATGGGAGAAATCGACTTTGACCGCTCTGCGTTTAAAAGATTTATTCAAAGAGATGGATGTTGAGCTATGGGATGGTAAGTTTGAATTTGCCTTTGGTGAAAATAGAGAAATCATCATAATCGATTCAATCGGTCCAGATGAATTAAGATTAACTCATAAGGGCGTTGGCTTATCAAAACAAGTATTGCGTAATTTTTACGAAGGATCAGCTTGGTTAGATGCGGCTTTGAAATCTAAGAAAATTGCTGATGAACGTGGGGTTACTGATTGGAAAAATATTTGTATCAATGAGCTTAAATTAAGCCCACCAAGAATTGATGCAAATTTAAAACAATCTGTAGCAATGATGTATAAAGCAATTTCAAATAAGCTATCAAATAAATTATATGGACATGATGTGTTTAAAGATAGCTGGGATCTAGAAAAAACTGCATCCGAGCTTAAAATCAATAGCACAAAATTAAATCAGAAAAAGGCAATGTAAATGAAGATATTATTACTAGGATCTGGTGGACGTGAACATGCATTAGCTTGGCGATTAATCCAAGATGATGTGGTTGAACATCTATATGCTTTACCTGGTAATGATGCAATTGCAAGTTTGGATAAATCAAGTTTAGTTACTGGTGACCCACTTGAAATTGCAAATAAGTTACAGCCTGATTTAATCGTAATTGGACCAGAAGCGCCGATGGAACAAGGGGTTACCGATATATTAGAAGATGCAGGATTTAAAGTATTTGCACCGACTAAATTTGCGGCTCAATTGGAAACATCAAAAGCATTTTCTAAAGACTTCATGTTAAAAAATAAAATCCCAACTGCCAAATATTTCAATTGTGATGATTATGATGAAGCATTGAAAATCGTTAAAGATTGGGATGTTGAGAATAAAGGAATTGTAATTAAATCGGATGCTTTGGCGGCTGGTAAAGGTGTTGTTGTAACCAATAATCGCAATGAAGCCTTAAAAACCATTCATGATTTCATGGTTAGTAATGAATGCACGGTTTCAACGGATAAAATAGTTCTTGAAGAAAAACTAGAAGGCCGCGAAGTATCAGCCTTTGCAATTTGCGATGGAAATAATTTCCAGACTATTGGTTATGCCTGTGATTATAAGCGAATATTTGATAATGATGACGGTGCGAATACTGGTGGTATGGGCGGGTATGCGACGCCTAGTTGGGTTGATGATAATTTAAAGAAATTCGTCGATGAACAAGTATTTCAAAAAACAATTGATGGTATGCAAGATTTAGATCAACCATATAAGGGCATATTATATGCAGGTTTGATGGTATCAAGCGATGGAACAGTAAATGTAATTGAATTTAATGTTAGATTTGGTGATCCAGAAGCACAAATATTAATGCCTTTGATTGATGGTAATTTGGCTGAATTATTCTTGGATGCTGCATCTGGTAATTTAAATGAGAATAAAATTAGCATTAAAAAACAAAACTCAGTTCATATTGTGATGACCTCGCAAGGTTATCCATCGATCGATGGGACAGCAATGTTATTAAACCAAGAATTAAACATTCCAGATGATTTAGATGGGCATTTATTTATTGCTGGTGCTAAAAAGCAAGATGATAAATGGTTAAATACCGGTGGTCGAGTTTTAGGGCTGACAGTTATTGCCAATGATATTGATGAAGCTCGTGAAAAAGCATATAGTGAGATTAATAAAATTAATTTCAACGGGGCTCATTTTAGAACCGATATTGCAAAAGGGGTTTCAAGCTAAATTGTCCGAAGATAACAAAATATTAGCAGCCGTGCTTGCATCAGGTAATGGCACAAATGCAGAGAATATTATTAAATTCACTAATCATGAATCTAGTAATATTCATGTAAAAGCCCTCATCTGTGATAATCCAGATGCTGATATATTAAATAAAACTGCTGAATTAGATGTGTTATCAGCTCTGGTTCCGTTCAAGGGATCAATAGAAGCACAAGAAAAAGCCATTTTAGATGTGTTGGATGCATTGAATATTGAATGGTTGTTCTTGGCAGGTTATATGCGAATTTTAAGCAAGGATTTCATCAATCATTATTATGATGAGAAGCTTGGGCAATCAAAAATATTAAACATCCATCCAGCTTTATTACCAGAGTTTAGGGGCTTAAATGCTTATAAAAAAGCCTTTGACGCAGGGGTGGATAAATCTGGGGTGACGGTTCATTTCGTTGATAACGGAGTTGATACTGGTAAAATAATCATTCAGGAAAGCTTTGATAGGCTGGATAGTGATGATTTTGAGAGTTTTAAAAAACGAGGTATGGATTTAGAATATAAGTCATATCGTGAGGCAATAAAATTAGTAATGAATGGGGATCTAGAATAATGGCATTAAAGCGCATCGAAATTGAAAGTTTAGTCGATAATCATAAATTAAATAACTGGATAAATGCCGCCAATCAAGAATTAAAAATCCCCTTAAAAAATATGAAAGAAATTGCATTTTATAAATTGCAATCAGATGATCTTAATCAAGATATATTAAAAGAAGTCTTTTGTGATGAGATTATCCAAAAATTCCATGAACAAGATAATATTGATGATACCGCAAAATATATTGCCGAGATTTCCTTTAAACCAGGGGTTACAGACAATGCCGCTTATTCTGCCAAAGATGCATTAAAAATTACTGGAATTGATGCCAAGATTTCAACAGGGCATCTATATTATATGTATGGCGATTTAAACAAAGATGAAGCCAAATTAATCGCATCAGATTTAATCGCAAATGATCTTATTCAATCAATTGATATATTCGATAGTTTAGAGTTTAATAATTTAAAGCGTTTTGAGAATGTTAAATTACCAGAGGTAAAATTATCAAATGATATTGCGGTTGAGACAATTGATCTAGATATATCGGATAATGATCTGGATAAGCTAAGCAAGGATAATTGCTTGGCATTAACCTTGGAAGAAATGCAATATATCAGAGATTATTATAAGAATGATATTGATATAGATCAGAGAAAAGCATTAAATCTGCCTATTAATAATCCAACTGATGTTGAGTTAGAAGTAATTGCTCAGACTTGGAGCGAGCATTGTAAGCATAAAATATTCAATGCAAATATCGATTATTCAGAAGAAAATCTAAACGATAAATATCATAAACTGGGTAATTTGAATATTCAGAGTCTATATAAATCCTACGTTAAAAAAGCCACTAAAGATATCGAAGAGAGTAGAAAACTAGATTGGTTAATATCAGTATTCAGCGATAATGCAGGTATTGTTAGATTTGATGAAAATATCGATCTATGTATTAAAGCCGAGACTCATAATAGCCCATCAGCCCTTGATCCATATGGTGGAGCATTGACTGGAATATTAGGGGTTAATCGAGATATCCTTGGTTGTGGAATGGCCGCAAGACCAATTGCGAATACGGATGTTTTCTGTTTTGCTGATCCCAAAATGCCAAAAGAAGGCGAAGCAGAATTTATGCCTGCGAGCTTAAAATCCCCAAAACGTATTTTCGAAGGCGTTCATAAAGGCGTTGAAGATGGCGGTAATAAATCAGGAATCCCAACTGTAAATGGTGCAATATTCTTTGACCAGGATTACGCAGGCAAACCATTAGTATTCGTGGGAACTGTGGGGGCAATGCCACAGCAATTAAATGATGGTACTAGCTCGGCTGAGAAAAGAATGAATATTGGTGATCGGGCGGTTGTAATCGGTGGTGCTGTTGGCGCAGATGGTGTCCATGGTGCAACATTCTCATCAATTGAATTGGATGAGACTGCTCCTGCAACTGCGGTTCAAATCGGTGATCCATTGACTCAACGTCGGGTAACGGATTTCCTAATGAAGGCACAAGAATTGGGATTATATAGCGCAATTACTGATAATGGCGCTGGCGGTTTAAGCTCTAGCATCGGTGAAATGGCAACGATGACCAATGGTGTTGAGATTGATTTAAAACTTTGCCCAGTTAAATATGAAGGCTTAACTCCTTTTGAAATCATGATAAGTGAAAGCCAAGAGAGAATGTCTCTATCTGTGCCACCAGCAAATATAGCTGAATTTTTAGAGCTGGCAGAAAAATATAAAATTAATGCCACCGATATTGGTGAATTTAATGATAGCGGAGATTTAAAAGTATTCTATGGTGATGAGCTCGTCTGTTTACTTGATTTAGAATTCTTGCATGAATCTCTGCCAGAGATGAATTTAAAAGCAACATGGAATGGTAGTAGAATAAGAAAAACTTGGTCAAAAAATACTAAGCTAATGGATGCAAGGGGTGAGCTTGATAATAATGTTTCGAATATATTATTAAATCTTTTGCAAACTCCCAATATTGCTTCCAAAGAAAAATGGGTTAGGCAATATGATCATGAAGTACAAGCTGCGACTGCAGTTAAACCCTTTGTTGGTAAAAATGGTAAGGGCCCTGGAAATTCTGGGGTAATCTGGTTAAAACCGCATGGTGGTAATCCAGATAATGCAATTGCAATTGGTTGTGGGATGGCACCTAGAATATCTTTATATGATGGTTATCAAATGGCTTTATTTGCGGTTGATGAGGCATTAAGAAATGTGGTTGTCTCGGGTGGTGATATTGATAATTGTTGTCTGCTTGATAACTTCTGTTGGCCAGACCCAGTCCAAACAGCAAGAAATCCAGATGGCGATTATAAGCTTGGGCAATTGGTAAGATCTTGTGCAGGATTATATGATATTTGTACCGAATACGGCACACCATTGGTTAGCGGTAAAGACAGCATGAAGAATGATTACCGAGGTAAAAACCATAATGGTGAAGAGCTATTAATTAGCGTTCTACCGACTTTATTAGTAACCGCAATGGCAAAAGCAAAGATCAAACATGTTGTTACTTCTGATTTTAAAAATGAGGGTGATTTAATTTATGTGATTGGTAAACAAAGCTCTGGCTTACAAGGATCGGAACTAGCTGAAATATATAATATAGATGATGCTAAGCTGCCTGATATTGATATTAAGGCTAATAAAGCTCTATACCGTAATTATTACCAAGCTTGCCAAAAAGATCTAATAAAATCTGGGCATGATATATCAGATGGTGGATTATTGGTTGCTATATCAGAGAGCATGATTGGTGGAGAATTGGGAGCTGATTTAGTAATCAATAGACTTGACCCTGATTATCTATTTAATGAAGCACCGGGTAGATTTATGGTCTCAATTGCTCCAGAAAATAAGCAAGAATTTGAGAATATATTTAACAATTTTGAACATATTGGTGCGGTTTCAGTTACACAAAAATTAACATTTGCTAATCAAGAAATTTCTTTAGCAGATATCATGGAAAAATGGGGAGCATTATAATGATTAATAATCCAAGATTTATTATTTTATCAGGCGATGGCATTAATTGTGAAAGAGAAACTAGGGAAGCTTTTATTTTAAGCGGTGGCGATGCTGATATCTACCACATTAATGAAGTTATTGATAATCCCAGCATTTTAAAAAATTATGATGGAATGGCAATACCGGGTGGGTTTTCCTTTGGTGATGAATTGGGATCAGGTCAATTATTGGCATTGAAAATCAAATATCAATTGGCGGATGCTTTTAGAGAATTTGTTGCAATGAAAAAACCAATTATTGGAATTTGTAATGGATTTCAAGTATTGGTAAAGCTTGGATTACTACCTTATTCTAATGGTAATAAAATTCTAACTTTAACCAATAATATCTCGGGTCAGTTTATTGATAAATGGGTTAATTTGGATGTTGATGCGAAGAATATTTGTGCTTGGGCATCTGATTTAAATGATAAAATTGAGCTGCCGATCAGACATGGTGAAGGTAGAGTAGTTTTTAAAGATAATGCCGATTATCAAAAGCTAAAAGATAATGGTCAGATCGTATTTGAATATGATGAAGATGTTAATGGAGCATATAAGAATATCGCAGGAATCTGTGATGAAACAGGTTTGATCTTGGGCATGATGCCACATCCAGAAGCTTATGTTTCAAATGTTACATATAAAAATCAATCAAAATCGGGTGATATATTTGGTAAGGGCGATGGATTATTTCTATTTGAAAATATTATAAAATATCTAAAATCTGGGGAGATTAAGAAATATGCTTAACCATAAATTAGAAGATACACCATTATTAGATGGTTTAGTTAATATTAAAAGAGCTTTGATAAGCGTTAGCAATAAATCAGGCTTAGAAGATTTATTGGCTATATTACAAAAATATGGGGTTGAAATAATCTCAACTGGTGGAACTGGTAAATTTATCAAAGAGCAGGGTATCGAATATACTAATATCGAAGATGTAACAGGAAATCCAGAAGCATTCAAAGGCAGAATGAAAACAATCAGCTTTGAAAT
>CALDHH010000140.1 GCA_937941575.1 uncultured Alphaproteobacteria bacterium
GGCCCATTATTTTCTCGCTACCGAATACCGCTACAATATCTGGATTTGCACAGATTGCATGTAACCCTTTGGCAACGGCTTTCTTTAATATCGGTTCATAATCTTCTAATTTTTTTTCAGGAGAATCTGTACCAGTTATAAGAATAAACTCCGCATCATCAATATCTTCTACTAGTTCAAGATCTAAACCTTTGGTTAGAGTTTTCTCACCAGCTCTACTTATCAAATAGCATTTTTTACCAAGATCTTTAAATATACCTTCTTCTTGATTCTTTAAACCTTGCCATGTCACTTCACCCGCAGACACGACCGCTTTGAACATTCTGGAACCAAATCCTAGCTCTTTCATGCGATCCAAGTTATAAGATGCTCTCTTCCCTGAATTGGATAGAACAACAACTTGTTTATTTTCTTGTTTTAATTTCTTTAATAGGTCTAAAACACCTGGATATGGCTTTATACCATTATGTAGCACACCCCATTGGTCAATTATGAAACCATCATAACTATCCATGAACTCGTATAAACCTTCGCTAAAAACTGTATTAGACATCTATGTCTCCTTCAAAAAAACATTCTAGATAACTTAAGAATATATTTTATATCTAACTCTAACTTATTTCAATAATTATAAAATATAATTAATATGATAGAAAATAATTGAAAAATACACTATATTTATTTCTATCAACATTTTTTATAGGAGAATTCAATGCCAAAAGATTACATTTTCAATCCAAAGTCAAATGCTCTAAGCCGTGAAGATTATAGACCAGCTGAATACTCAATAACTCATACAGACTTACATTTTGACTTAGATAAACAAGATACAAAAGTGAAGTCAAAATTAACCATCAAAGCAAATGATAAATCAGCTGCTAAAGGTGGACCATTAATTTTAGACGGCGTTGATTTATTATTAAAATCAGTGAAAATAAATGGAGTTGAACTTGATAGAGCTGATTTCTATGTAACTAAAACAGAGCTTATTATCAAGAGACCACCAACAGGTGAGTTTACTTTAGAGATTGAAAATAATATTAATCCAGAAGAAAACACAGCATTAGAAGGCCTATATGCATCAGGTGATTTATTATCTACTCAATGTGAAGCTCAAGGCTTCAGAAGAATTACTTATTTCTTAGATCGTCCAGATACGTTATCAACTTTTGATGTAACTTTGGAAGCTGATAAGCAAGACTACCCTATTCTATTATCAAATGGTAACGGTAGCCACAAAGATACAAAAGATTTAGGCAATGGCAGACATCAAACTTCATGGCAAGATCCATGGCCAAAACCAGCATATTTATTTGCAATCGTTGGCGGTAAGTTAAATGTATTAGAAGATAGTTTTACAACAAGATCAGGTAAAAAAGTTGATTTAAGAATATTTGTTGAAGATGGTTATGAAGATAAAGTTGCTTGGGCAATGGAATCCGTTAAACGTTCAATGAAATGGGATGAAGATAAATATGATCGTGAATATGATCTTGATTTATTCCAAATCGTGGCCGTTAAATCATTTAATATGGGGGCGATGGAGAATAAAGGCTTAAACATCTTCAATATCAGCTTACTTGCAGGCGATGCAGAGACATCAACCGATGCAAGATTAACTGCAATCGAAGCCGTAATTGGGCATGAATATTTCCACAATTATTCAGGAAATAGAGTAACTGTCCGTGATTGGTTTGAGCTAACTTTAAAAGAAGGATTAACAGTTCTGCGGGATAGAGAATTTACTAAAGATATGCATTCAAACGCTATCCAAGTAATCAAAGATGCTGATGAATTAAGAATTGGTCAATTTGCATCTGATTCTGGTCCAAACGCACATCCAATTCGCCCTGAAGATGTGGCTGAATTTGATAATATCTATACAAGCACAATCTATACCAAAGGATCACATGTTTTAGACATGGTTAAGACGATGATTGGTGATGATGTTTGGAAAGATGCGATGAATGTGTATTTCGATAGATTTGATGGGCAAGCAGTTACTTGTGATGATTTTGTTAATACAATGGAAGAGGTATCAGGTTTAGATTTAACTCAATTTAGAAAATGGTATTCACAATCTGGAACTCCAGAAATTGAATATGCAACTGAATATGATAAAAATAGCAAAATATACAAGCTAACTATCTATCAAAATAACCCTGCAACTGCGGATCAGCTTGAATCTGAAAAAGAGCCTCTGCATATGCCAATTAAATTTGGTCTAATCAATTCTGCTGGTAATGATATTCCGCTAACTTTAAAAGGTGAAGCTGCCAATAATGCAGAAAATACCAAAGTTCTTCATATTAAAGATAGCGTACAAGTATTTGAATTTACTGATATTAATGATGAAAACGTAGTTCCTTCATTATTACGTGGATTTTCAGCTCCTGTAAAAATTAAGACAGAGATCAGCCAAGAAGAATTATCATTTAGAATGATGCATGATTCCGATGGTTTTAATAAATATGAAGCTGGTCAAAAATATGCAATGAAGATTATCTTGGATCTAATCAAAGACTTCCAAGCAGGTAAAGATTTAGAATTACCTACTCCATTTAAACAAGCATATTCAAATCTTATTGCATCTGCGACTGATGGGGATAGAGCATTTTCAGCATTGGCATTATCTTTGCCATCAATCTCATTAATTAATCAAGAATTAGATGTAATTGATCCAGATGCAGTAAAAGCAGTTACCAAATTCATTAAACAAGATTTATACGCAAGTAATAAAGCTGATTTTGATCGAGTTTATGCTGATACAACAGCAGATAGATCACAAGAATTTGATATGTCTCCAAAACAAGTTGGTAATCGCTCGCTCCATAATACTGCCTTGTCTTTCATTAATGCAGATGAGAATATAGCTGGTTTAAAAATTGCAAAAACTCAATATGATGATGCGACTAATATGACTGAAAAGCTTGCAGGTTTGGCAACTCTTACGCATTCAAAAAGTGTCGATAAAGATTCAGCTTTGGAAGATTTTTATAATAGATATGGTGATAATCAAAATATTCTAACCGATTGGTTTATGTTGCAAACATCTGCTGATAGGGATGATGCATTGGATGTGGTTAAGAAATTAATGGAACATCCAAAATTTGATATAACTTCTCCGAATATCTTAAGATCAGTTATGGGTGGGTATATGAGTAATTCAACTCAATTCCACAAGAAGAATGGTGAAGGCTATAAATTCTTAAGTGAGATGGTTATCAAATTAAACACCATTAATCCAGCAATTGGTGCGGGTTTAGTTGCTGGTTTAACCAATTGGCGGAAATATGATGAAACTAGAGGAAGCTTAATGAAAGCAGAACTTGAAAAAATCATGAAAACCCCTGAACTTGCAAAAGGTATCAAGGAATTGGTTGGCAAAGCATTAAAGCCATTACCGGAAGAGGAATTAAAATCTGGTAATGCTGTAAATTTTAACCGCACGGCCCCTTAAAAAAACATGGAGTGAACTAAATTGAAGAAGTCATTAAGTTTAATTTTAAGTCTGGTAATATTGATATTATTAAGCAGCGGTTCTTTTGCGGAAGAAAGCAAGAGAACCCAAGCTCCCAAAGATGCTGAAGTTTATATTATTTCACCTAAAAATGGTGATGTAGTTGGTAAGAATTTTGTTGTTAAATTTGGTTTAAAAAATATGGGTATTGCACCTGCTGGTAGTGATATTAAAAATACTGGGCATCATCATTTAATTGTTAATGGTGAATTGCCTGATTTTGATTATCCAATTGCTGATGAGAACATTATCCATTTTGGCGGTGGTCAAACTGAAACAACGCTTCATCTTGAGCAAGGCACGCATAGTTTACAAATGATCTTAGGAGATGCCAATCATGTCCCACATGATCCCCCTATTATCTCGGATAAAATCAGAATAATTGTACAATAATAAAACTTAAAATCATTGTATTTAAATATTAGATTGGTTTATAGTTACATTTGTAACTAATCATAAATAAAGGTAGAAAAATATGAAATTAGCATCTTTAAAACATGGCAGAGACGGTAAATTAATAATTGTAAATAGCGAAATTAGCAAAGCAATCTATGCCGATGATATTACCCCAACAATGCAATCAGCATTTGATGAATGGGCAAAGTTTGAACCTTTATTAAGCCAAAGATCTCAAGAATTTGCAGATGGTAAACTTGATGGTTTTGAACTTAATCAAGCAGATTTAGCATCGCCCCTACCCCGTGCATATCAATGGGCAGACGGTAGCGCCTATGTGAATCATGTTGAGCTAGTTAGAAAAGCTCGTGGAGCAGAAATGCCGGAGACATTTTGGACTGATCCATTAATGTATCAAGGTGGCTCCGATAGTTTTCTAGGCCCGCAAGATGATATCGTAATGGAAACCGAAGAATGGGGAATTGATTTCGAAGCAGAGATCGCGGTAATAACCGACGATGTTCCAATGGGCGTATCGCCAGAAGATGCAAAAAAACATATAAAATTGATCATGATCATGAATGATGTTTCATTGCGTAATTTAATTCCAGGGGAACTTGGCAAAGGATTTGGTTTCTTTCAATCAAAACCATCTAGTGCATTTTCACCAGTTGCAGTAACTCCGAATGAATTAGGCGAAGCTTGGGATGGTGGAAAACTTCATTTACCAATGCATGTTCATTTAAATGGAGAAAAATTTGGTAGTCCAAATGCAGGGGTCGATATGATTTTTGACTTTCCAAGGTTAATATCACATGCCGCAAAATCAAGGCCTTTGGGTGCTGGTTCAATTATTGGTTCTGGTACAATTTCAAATAAAGATGCATCGAATGGTTTTTGTTGTTTGGCAGAAACTAGAATGATTGAAACGATTGCTAATGGTAAGCCAATAACTGAATTTATGAAATTTGGTGATAAGGTTAGGATTGAGATGTTTGATAAGCAAGGAAATTCAATTTTTGGTACAATTGAACAAGAAGTAAAAAAATATCAAATAAATAAACAGGAAATGGCTGCTTGATAAAATTATATAGTTACTTTAGGTCTTCAACTGCATATCGAGTAAGAATTGCTCTTAATTTAAAAGAATTAAGTTATGAGACTATTCCAGTTAACTTGCTTACATCGGAACATTTATCTGATGAATATAGGGAAGTTAATGAAATGTTAGCTGTCCCTATTTTAATTACCGAAGATAATATTAAGATAACACAATCTAATGCAATAATTGAATATTTGGATGAAGCATATCCAGATATTCCGCTTTTGCCCGATGACGTAACTAAGCGAGCAAAAATAAGGGAAATCATAAATATTATTGCTTGTGATATTCACCCATTAGATAACCTAAAAGTCCTAAAATATCTAACTAATGATTTGAATATCAGCCAAGATAACAAGAATATCTGGTATAAAAAATGGATAATTGATGGATTCAATTCTATTGATAAATTATTAGATAATAATGACTTAGAGGATGATCTTGATATGATTGCTCTATATCTAATTCCACAAATATATAATGCTAGACGTTTTAATTGTGAGATTGATAATTTTAAAAATATAATAAATATCGAGAAAAAGTTTAAAAACCAGCCTGCATTTATCGATGCAGCACCAGAGAACCAAATAGACTATAATTTATAAAGGATTAAAAAAATGGATAATTATGCCACTTCTGCCGAACATTACTCTTCTACCAAAGGTTGGGAATTAGGTAACTTAGATTTTTATACTATTCCGCAAAAATGGGATGAATATACTGATATTGAACATCAAACATGGCAAAAACTATATAAAAATCAGATGGAAGTGCTAGAAGGTCGGGCTATGAAGTCCTTTATGCCATCTTTAAAAGCATTAAATATTAATGCTCATGAAATTCCAAGAATTGAAAAAATAAATGACATTTTAATGGAGAAAACTGGTTGGCAAGCAGTATGTGTACCCGGATTAATTCCAGCCGAACCATTCTTTGAATTACTAGCTAATAAAAGATTTCCAGTTGGGCAGTTTATCAGACGTCCAGAACAAATGGATTACATCCAAGAGCCTGATATTTTCCATGATGTATTTGGTCATGTTCCAATCTTGGCAGACCAAACATTTGCTGATCATGTTGAAGCATATGGACATGGTGGGTTAAAGGCAGCTAAGTTAGGATCAGTTGATTTAATCTCAAGAATATACTGGCATAGTGTTGAATTTGGCCTTATCAAAGAAGATGATGAATTACGTATTTTTGGAGCAGGAATATTATCTTCTCCAACCGAATGTATCTTTGCAATAGATAGCGATTCACCAACCAGAATAAAATTTAATTCAGAGCGTATATTACGCACAAAATATGATATTGATGATTTCCAAGAGAATTATTTTGTAATTAATGACTTCCAAGAATTATTCGATGCGACTAAGCCTGATTTTACTCCATTATATGAGAAAACAAAAAACTCACGCACTTTAAAACCGGGTGAGCTACATGAGAGCGATGAAATACTTACCAAAGGTACAGGCGAATATGCAATCGGTGCAAAAGAGCGTAGAGCTGAGCGTAAAAGGCAAAAACTAAATAGTAAGAAATAATGTGGAACGATAAAGAGCATAGATTTGCAGTCGATAATTATAAATCTGCATTTGATAAATTTGGAGTGGATAGTAAATCTCTATTCATTCCAAAATCTCAACAGCATTTTTGCTTCTCTGCTCTATATGAAATAACTGCTAATATGCAGGGCTCTGTCCTTGATATTGGTTGTGGATTTGCTGATCTCTACCCTTTTTTAAAAGCTCAAGGATTTACAGGCGAATATACTGGAATTGATATAGTCCCAGAATT
>CALDHH010000141.1 GCA_937941575.1 uncultured Alphaproteobacteria bacterium
CCATAGAGTAATCTTGGTTAGCAAGAGCGCTATATATTATAAAAGGTATGCTAGATGTAAAAACGAGCCCTGCAATTGCGACTGGATATTTGCCAAAAATGGTTTTCTTGTTATTGATCTTATTTCCTTGAAATAACAAAATAGCCGCAAAGAAACAAGGCAGTATTCCAATTGCATGTGTTAAAAACTCTTCTCGGTTATAACCGCTTAATAGTAATGTTATATAGGCACAGCAATTCAGTGTAGCCACAGCTTTAATCCCTATATTAGGGTATTTTTTTGTACCAAATATAACAATCGATATTAATATAAAAGTCAAACCGGTAAGAGCTTGCAGAGCGATTGGGTCTAATTGAATAATTTTATCTATGGAAGGTGTCAAAGGCGCATCATTAAACATGGTACCTTTAAAGGTAAGCGTCAAATTACCAATCAAATAACATGCCCCCGCAATATATTCAAATGGCATTCGTTGAAATCTTTGCGATTGCAATATTCTTTTCATTTTAAATGGCTCTTCCTAATAATTTTTTCAAATTATCACCTATAATGGGTTAATTTAAAAGCTATTTTATCTATAAGGGTAATTTCAATGACATTTAATTGAGTGTGCTTTTTGTTTATTTATATTGTGTTTTGCGGCGGTGATTATACAATCTGTATTTTCGCTATCTATTCATTATCTTCGAAAATATAAGGCGTAGTTTCACCTTGATCCGCTATCAAAATGTCTTGGATAAAATTAAAAGTTAAATCTGGGTTCTCTTCTGCAATCTTGCCAATCTTTGCCCAATGCTCAATTTGTTTTGGGGTTGAGCGACTATAAGCAATTGAGTATCTTTTTGCTTCTTCTATTAGATGATCGGATAATTTAATTTTTGTACCCATGATTTTTTCTCCTAAATTTTTTAAATATGGGGCTAATTATAACTTAAACATTATAAAAGGCAACTTTACTACCTATTCCAGCTACCCCCAGATTCAAACTAGACAAGAGCTAATAAAAACGGCATATTAGCGACATGTCCAAAACAAATACACAGATGGTTGATATGATACATGATGAAGATGCACTATTCTTAATTGATGGTTCTGGTTTTATATTCCGTGCTTACCATGCTTTGCCGCCGATGACCCGTTCTGATGGGACGCCAGTTAATGCTGTGCTTGGTTTTACCAATATTTTGGTGAAGATGATCTTGGATATGCAGGTGAAAAATATCGCCGTGATCTTTGATGCCAAGCGTGAGAATTATCGTAATGATATATATGAATTATACAAAGCCAATCGGGACGAAACTCCAGAAGATTTAAAACCACAATTTGCCATTATTAAGGAAGCAACGAAAGCATTCTCGCTCCCTGCGATTGAGGTTGAGGGATATGAAGCCGATGATATTATCGCGACTTACGCCAAACAAGCAAAAGAACAGGGTCGTAAAACAGTTATTGTTTCATCTGATAAAGATTTAATGCAATTGGTAAATGACGATGTTGTAATGTTTGACCCGATGAAAAATTTATATATGGGTGAAGAAGAAGTAATAAATAAATTCGGAGTGCCACCAAATAAAGTTGTTGATGTTCAATCTTTGGCAGGGGATAGCGTTGATAATGTGCCTGGAGTTCCAGGGATCGGGGTTAAAACTGCGGCATTATTAATTAATGAATATGGTGATTTAGATACTCTATTAGAACGTGCATCCGAAGTTAAACAAAATAAACGCCGTGAAAACTTAATTGAATTCGCTGACCAAGCTAGAATTTCTCGTGAATTGGTAAGACTACATGATCATGTTGAATTGGGTATGTCTATTGATGATTTGGAACTGCATAATCCAGATTACGATAAATTAATTGAATTCTTAAAAAAACAAGAATTTAGAACTACTATTGCAAGATTAGAGCGTTCATTGGCTGGACGTGGTTTGCTAAAAACCGAAGAAGAAGAAGAACCAGAATACGAACTTGTCCAAGATATTGAAGCTTTGCAAAAATGGATCGATAGAGCATATGAAACAGGGCAAGTTGCAATTGATACTGAAACAACTGGACTTACTCCTGCTAAAGAAAAACTGGTTGGTATTTCGTTATCAACTGCCAAAGGAAATGGTTGTTATATTCCATTACAACATATTGATCCAAATGCAGATTTATCAAATGGTTTTAACTTTGATGATGCGGAAACCACCCAAACCAATGAAGACTTAATTCAAATCCCAATCATCCAAGCTTTGGAATTATTAAAGCCTGTATTGGAAGATCCATCGGTTTTAAAAATCGGTCAAAATATGAAATTCGATATGCAGATGTTTTATCCTTATGATATTAATATCTCGCCGATTGATGATACTATGCTGTTATCCTACGTTAATGACGGAACAAAACATGGACATGGCATGGATGAATTATCAGAAATGTTCTGTGGTCATACTCCAATCCCTTTCAAAGAAATCTGCGGTAGCGGTAAATCTCAAATTACTTTTGATAAAGTACCACTTGATAAAGCATTAAATTATGCGGCCGAAGATGCAGATATTACTTTGCGTTTGCATCAGATTTTAAAACCTAGGCTGGCTCAAGAAAAAAATGCATCCGTTTATGAATATTTAGATCGTCCATTAAGTGCGGTTCTGGCAAAAATGGAATATCGTGGAATTCGAATTAATCCAGCTTATCTAAATGAATTAGGGCAAGAATTTGGCAAAAAGATTTTAGAGCTAGAAGGTTTAATCCATAAAGATGCAGGTCATAAATTCAACATCGCATCCCCAAAACAATTAAGTGAGATATTATTTGATCAAATGGGTTTAGAAGGTGGTAAGAAAACAAAAACTGGAGCTTGGTCAACCAATGCCAAAGTCTTGGAAGAACTTGCAACCCAACATGATATCGTTAAAAATGTCCTTGAATACCGCCAAGTTGCAAAATTAAAAAGCACTTATACGGATGCTCTTGTTCTGGCTATGGATAAAAAAGATAATCGAGTGCATAGCTCATTCTCAATGGCGGTTGTTTCAACTGGTCGTCTATCCTCATCTGATCCAAATTTACAAAATATTCCAATTAGAAGTGATTCAGGTAAAAAAATTCGCAGAGCATTCATTCCAGCCGATGGGCATAAGCTATTAGCCGCCGATTACTCACAAGTAGAATTAAGATTGGCTGCTGAGATGGCTGGCATAAAATCATTACAAGAATCTTTTGCCAATGATGAAGACATCCATAAATTAACTGCTGCCCAAGTATTCTCTGTGCCATTAGATGAAGTAACCGCAGAGCAACGTTACAACGCCAAAGCAATTAATTTTGGAATAATCTATGGAATAAGCGGTTTTGGTTTATCCAAGCAATTAAATATCCCAATCGGTGATGCGAGCCAATACGTCAAAGCTTATCTTGATAGATTCCCAGAGCTTGCAATCTTCATGGAAGCACAAAAAGAATATGCCAGACAACATGGTTTCGTTAAGACAGCCTATGGCAGAAAATGTACAATCCGTGGCATAAAAGACAAAATGCCAACGGTTAGAAACTCAGCCGAACGCCAAGCCATTAATGCCCCATTACAGGGAACAGCCGCCGATATAATTAAGCTTGCAATGATTAAAATAGATGCCGAGCTTGAAAACTCCCATCTAAACGCCAAAATGCTTCTGCAAGTCCATGATGAACTATTATTAGAAGTCCCAATTGATGAGATGGAAGAGACCAAAGCAATGGTAGTAAAAATAATGGAAAGCGTCGCCAAAGACAAAATCAAAGTCCCATTAAAAGTCGATGCAAATTACGGAGATAATTGGGCGGAGGCGCATTGATTTATAGAATTTATATAGTAAATCGTATATTCTAAAATTATTTTTGACATATAGTTGTTTTAATGTATCCTATGTATATTGTTAAATGTATTTATTAGGATAAATTATGCAGATCAAAAAATTAACTAAAAAGTTACCAAGGCTATATATAGATTTCAAAGCTATCAAGAAAGCAATAATAGGTTTTGGGGCAATTATTGTTCTTCATTCTGCAATAGGTTTATCAACATTTGGTATGCTTCAAAAAGCAAAAGATAAGCTAATTGAGTTAGATGTTCCAGAAGATACGATTACAGAGATTACCAATGGTCAAACAGATAATATTCGAATCCAATCAAGATAGTTTCCAGATAATATAAGAATGTCATTACAATATCCTCAAGTATTTCTTAGGCCAGAATTTGCAGGAGCATTTAGTATCTTTAA